>NZ_LSJN01000007.1:0-222 GCF_001557225.1 Streptococcus sp. CCH8-C6 | reverse complement strand
GATCGCCACCTTGGAAGGTTGGAGTACCGGTTTGTGGAACACCTTGAGGACCTGTGCTCGTTGCACCTGTACTAGTTGGCGTTACTTTCGTCACTGTCGGAGTATAAGTCGCGGTTACTTCTGTACCATTCTTATCTACACGCTTAACAGTAACTGGATCTGGGGTGCCTACATATTGCTTGTCTGGAGTGAAAGTAATGGATCCGTCTGGATTAATTGAAT
>NZ_LSJN01000069.1:0-249 GCF_001557225.1 Streptococcus sp. CCH8-C6 | reverse complement strand
AGCCACAAAAAGGTACTCCAACCTTTACTGAAGGTAATCCATTAGTGCCACTCGATGAAACTAAGCCAATGACCTTTGAAGATGGCTCAAGTACCAAGAAAGTACCGAATGTTGGAACTTATGTCATTGAGTCAGATGGTTCTATTACCTTCACTCCAGACAAGCAATATGTAGGCACCCCAGATCCAGTTACCGTTAAGCGTGTAGATAAGAATGGTACAGAAGTAACCGCGACTTACACACCAACTG
>NZ_LSJN01000068.1:0-247 GCF_001557225.1 Streptococcus sp. CCH8-C6 | reverse complement strand
ATTTTGGCAATCTCCGCCCGCATAGAAACACGCAGCTTAGCATCCAAGTTAGACAAAGGCTCATCCATAAGGAAAACCTTTGCATCCCGAACAATAGCGCGTCCCATTGCTACCCGCTGACGCTGACCACCAGATAAATCAGCTGGCTTACGCTGCAAGAATTCCTTCAAGCCCAAGATTTCTGCTGCTTCATTGACCCGTTTGTCAATATCTTCCTTGCTGTACTTGCGCAGCTTGAGACCAAAAG
>NZ_LSJN01000067.1:0-227 GCF_001557225.1 Streptococcus sp. CCH8-C6 | reverse complement strand
CCTCCACGCCCTGGAAGGTGAGCAGCGGCGCGAACACCAGGAAGATGATCGCCTGGCCGTAGACGGTCGGGCGGATCATCTCCTGGGACGCCAGCATAGTCTCCTCGAGCCGCTCGCGCAGGTCCAGCAGGCGGCCCTCGTGGTGCTGGCGTTCGGCCAGCCGGCGCAGGCAGTTTTCGATGATGATCACCGCCCCATCGACGATCAGGCCGAAGTCCAGGGCGCCC
>NZ_LSJN01000066.1:0-290 GCF_001557225.1 Streptococcus sp. CCH8-C6 | reverse complement strand
ACTAGGACATCATCCTAGCTCTTTTTTTAATATCAATTAATCTTGACGCTTCTTACGGTTGATGAAACCTGCTAAAGAAGCCAGCATCAGACCAATAATACTCAAGAAGATGTTAGTGTATTCACCTGTCTTTGGCAACACTTTCTTCTCTCCTGTTTGGCCTTCCTGACCCTGACCAGAAGAGACTTGAGTTGGGTTGGTATTACCAGTATTTGAAGTTGTTGATGGAGATACTTTTGTACCGACTTCAACCACTTCATCAATCGCTGCTGTCACTACTGGCTCGCCCT
>NZ_LSJN01000065.1:0-437 GCF_001557225.1 Streptococcus sp. CCH8-C6 | reverse complement strand
CATTAATTCCTTATCCTTACTCTCATCATAAAACTGGTTGAATTCCTCTTTAGAGTTAAAAGGATGTTCCAATCCATCTTTACTGATACTTGCTGGAATCACACCTTCATATAAGTCTGTATTCGAAGGAACCAATAGACTATAAAACTCTAGATAGTCCTTAACGCTCTTATCAAGTATATAAAGTTGAGAGTTCGTTTTTTCCAATAATGCTGCTGCCTTTGGGTCTGTTTGCGCCATCAAGATATTTCGAATCCAACTTGTATCCACAGCTTCGCCTAAAGGATATATAATAGGAAATCTAAAATTCCCCAACTTTTCTTTAAATTGTTGCGTATTTAGTTTAAAATTAAAGGTTGGACTTTGAAATTGTGCTGTCTTGTTATCTTCCCATTCAATTTTTCGAGTATCAAGATTGTACCAAAGAGTTTGAAACT
>NZ_LSJN01000064.1:0-229000 GCF_001557225.1 Streptococcus sp. CCH8-C6 | reverse complement strand
CATTGCAGGTCGTAACCAGCTTTTGCATCATCTCGGTAATGGGACGGCGAGAGAGGACCAGAGGCAGGAGAATATTATCCTTGACTGATAGGGTGTCCAACAGATTGAAGTCCTGAAAGACAAAGCCTAATTTCTCCCGGCGGAAGCTGGAAGCCTGGCTGTTTTTGATGGTTGCTGTGTCAGTTCCGTTGAGAAAGACGCGGCCCTCAGTCGGCTTGTCCAGCATGGCTAGGATGTTGAGCAGGGTGGACTTCCCAGAGCCTGACTCCCCCATGATAGCGACATATTCGCCTTTTTCTACCGTAAAGTGAATGTCCTTCAAGGCCTCTACTTGGCTGCCCTGAAAGCGGGTTTTATAAATCTTTTTCACGTGTTGTACGTCTAATAATGTCATCTTGCTTCCTTTCTGTCTAGCAGGTACCTATCAAAGCCCTGCTTTTAGCAGTTTTTATAAACTGCCTCCTAATTGATAAGTCTATTTTATCTCAATACCAAACGCCCAGCCATAACCTAAGCTTACATTTTAAAGTGCAATCTTACAGTTTTGTAAGATGAGATGGACTTTATTTTACCCAAAAGGCAATCAAGGCAATTAGCCAAAGGTGGGCTGGATAGAAAATATAGAAGAAATATTTGCTCCACTTGCTGCTGGATCCTCGCTCACCATTATAGAAGTGCAAGAGAGGAAGAACACTGATAAAGAGCCAGTCTGAATTATAGAGCAGCATAGACAGAGTGTCCTGTAAGGTTGGATAAATTTGAATACTCATGGCAAAGAGAACTCCCGCCCAAACTACATAGGACAAGTTTCTGAAAAAGACTTGATTTCTAAAAAGGTAGGTCAAGAGCATGAAAGGAAGCAGAGCCATGCCGCCTTCGCTAAAGAGAAGCCCAGCCAGCAAGACCAATACTCCAGCAGTCAGCCGCAAGCCACGCTTCCTATTCTTAGCAGCTCCGCCATTGTCAGAAAAGCCAAAGAAAAGACTCAGCATGAGAACCCCGCAGGCCAAGGTCAGGAAGATATTGTGAGTGAGGTAGATGCCCTTCTCCTGAAAGAGAAGCGTCAGGATACAGTTTCCTGTCTGCATCAGGGCTGCCCAAAAGAAGAGCCGCATATTGTAAGCTAGGCGGTTGCGAGTATGGAGAAAACCTTCCACTGCCATGAAGGCAAATGCTGCTCCGACACAGCGGGTTAGGGCATGCAAGACACCATCCCAGCCGTCCGGCACCAGTCCCGGTATCTGGCTGATATGGTCAAAAACCATAAGAAATGCCATGAAGAGCTTCAACTGAAAAGCATTTATACCTTTTGATTTCATTTTTCTGTCTCCTTCTTATTTCTTGCCTCTATGATAATAAAAAAGAAAGGCTGGTTCCATAACCTAACCTTTCATTTGCTAGTTTTATTCTTACAATTTTGTCACTTTTAAAAATCTTGCAAAGCATCTACCTAAAATAGCACAAAACCTAGTGGCTTTTATGAGAACTTTCTTCTGTCTGCAACTGTTCTAAAAATCCTCTGACCGCTTGTTGGTCTGCTTCCATCCAAAAAAGATAAAGAGTAAAATTGGATATATAACTGTAAAAGATAATATAGGCTCATGAGCAAAACAAATCCACTTTGTATCCCAAAAAGCTACGTATGTTTTCTTTGTTACTTTTCTCTATTCCTTTCTTTAGTCATGAGAGTACTAGGATTTCATCTGTTTAAATAAACTGATGGATTTGTTATATATTTCTTGTAAAGAATGAGTTTTACTCAACTTCTTTAGAAAGGTTAGAACTCTTCTCTTCTATGTATTTTTTAGCTTCTTTCACAGTAAACAAATCTGGATTTTCATCAGTAATACTTGAAAATAAATCTAGTACTTGGTCATTCTTTCCTTGATTGAGGCAATTTAAACCAGCATAGTAAGTCATTAATACCTTGTCTAACTTATTGTCCGATTCCAGATACTCAAAATGATTGCACGCTTCATGTTTTGTCACAATCTTATCAAGCGACTGAACTGTCTCTATTCTCTGCTGAGCTTTTTTCTTTTCCTTCTCCGATTTAAATTCTTGAGATGACATGTGCTCAAGAATTGACGAAAGATTATCAGTTTGTCCTAAAAATATTTTATCAAGGGCCTCAAGGTAGTAGTAAAACACTATATTTTCTTGCTTTTTCACCCTAAAGTCAGTAGGCTGGATCTCAGATAGTGCCTCTAATGAAGCAAGAAAATTTCCCCTGAGAAATTGCAAATGAGCCATATTTAGATAGTAGAAAGACTTTTCAGCTCTATTTCTCGAGCCAAGCCGTCCTGACTTATAAAATGAAAAGCCTTCGATAATATCCTGGTATCTGTCTATATCAAGGTGTTCGCTTAGTATCTTTTTATATCCCTCATCAATACTAGACAAAACTGGCAGAAAGATGATAAAAGAGATTGGAATGGTTAGAATAGCAAGCCAATAAAGAAATGGAATCTCAATTACCGCAAAATAAAGGTAGAGAGCCAGCATAAGCAGAGCAAATAAAATATAATAGAAACCGATTTTATTCTTAAATCGAATGATCTTAGCACCTGTCATTTGTGAAACTTTTTCTTCGATGTGACGATACATGCTCTTCTCCTAACTCTCGAAACCATAAAGCCAACCACGCTATTCTATGATCTCTATTCTAATCCTAAAACTCTTAGTCTTCTACTTCATACTCAATCAATAACCAAGCGTTTTTTTGCCAATCCGATTTTTACCGTCGTTCCCTGACCAACTTGAGAGTCTATTGCAATCTTGTGTCCCAGTTGGTCAGCAATTTTCTTGGACAGGTAAAGGCCTAAGCCTGAGGACTGCTGGGTCAAACGACCGTTGTAACCTGAGAAACCGCGCTCAAAAACCCGCAGCAAATCAGCATTTTGAATCCCCAAACCCGTGTCCTTGATGTAGAGGCTGCCCTCGTGAAAATAAATCTCTATGCTGCCTTCTTTGGTGTATTTAAGACTATTGGACAGGACCTGCTCCAAAATCACTAGAAACCACTTTTTATCAGTGACAATCGTGTGATCTAGGTCATGAAGATTGAGGCTGAGTCCTTGCTGAATAAAGAAAAGGGCATATTTCTTGACCACTTCCCTGACCAAATCAGCCAGATTTTCCTGCTTCAGCACTAGATCATCATGAAAGCTTTCCAGACGGAGGTACTGGAGCACCAGATGAACGTAGGACTCGATCTTAAAGAGCTCCTGCTCCAACTGAGACTTGGCTTCCTTATCCTTCAAATCTCCAATCAAGAGTGAACTGGCAGCAATGGGTGTCTTGACTTGATGAACCCAAAGAGTGTAGTAGTCCAGCAAATCATTGTATTTTTCCTGCTCAACCAAGAGCTGATTCTTCTGTTCGTACTCCAGCTCCTCCACTCTTTCCTGCAAGAGCTTTTCTAGAGGAGTCTGCGCCTGAGCAGAGGCCTGTAGCTTTTGGCTGCGATAAGCCTTATAGGACATCCAAGCATCTGCTCCGATAAACAAGAAAGACAGAAAAGCCAGCAAGAGCGCGACATATTCCAGCAGACTGCGGTATGCATCAAAGACAAAGGCAAAGAGCAGAATAAAGCCTAGCAGCAGAATCAAAAGAGCTAGAAAAAATCGACGCGAATAAAGGTAAGACTTAAGAAAGAAAAATTTATCCTGTGTGTCCATTGATGAGACCGTATCCTATTCCTTTTTTGGTTTCGATGAAGTTTTTCAGTCCGTGCTCTTCAAGCTTTTTACGCAGGCGAGCGACATTGACCGATAGGGTATTATCGTCGATGAAAAAGTCGCTGTTCCAAAGTTCCTTCATCAGATCATCACGCGCCACGATGCCATCAGCATGCTCGAAGAGAACCCGCAAAATCTGAAATTCGTTCTTGGTCAAGGTCACCACTTTGCCATCAAAGACCAGATCTGTTGACTTGAGATTGAGAATGACACCCTGATGCTCCAGGAGACTCTGGTCGTTTCCAAACTCATAGGAACGACGCAGCAAGCCCTGAACCTTAGCCAGAAAGACATTATTGTCAAAAGGTTTGGTCACATAGTCGTCTGCTCCCATATTGATAGCCATGACAATATCCATGGACTGATCGCGGGAAGACAGAAACATGATAGGCACCGTTGAAATCTTGCGGATTTCCTGACACCAATGATAGCCGTTGAACAAGGGCAGACCGATATCCATCAGCACCAGATGCGGCTCCTCTCGGACAAAGACAGTCAGCACATCCATAAAGTCCTCGACTGCCACTACCTGAAAGCCCCATTGTTCCAGCATTTTCTTAATCATCTGACGGATGACTGGATCATCTTCTACTAGTAAAATCTTGTGCATCTTTCCCTCCCGATTGCTTGCTAGTAACATTATACCAAAAAATGCGCTTGCTTGTTTATCATCCTCAGTCTAAGGTAGGATTTTTCTGGAAAAGAGAAATTCTATCAGAAAAATATGCTATACTAACTAGTAGAAATTGGAGATATAACATGAGCAATATTTTTACTTACCTTGAAGAAGTTCAGCATGACAGCATTTATGATAAACCTTTTAATGAACTGGATCTGCTAATCCTGACAGAGATGACCTACTTGCCTTTTGACCAACTAGTACACGAGGACATGTCCCCCTACTGCGATTGCCGGCTGCTGGATTTGGCCGACCGAGTACCGCGTGACCTCTCCATGATGGTTAGCAAAAATCGTCTGAAACTATTGGATTTGGCCGCAGCCTCTACCCGCTTTAAAAATCTAAAACTGATGGGCTATGTCAATGATGTTGACCAAGATATCCAGAAGCAATTCGCTGCCTTGATTTTCAAAATCAAGCCCGATACCTATGTCCTAGTCTTTCGCGGAACGGACGACTCTATCGTCGGCTGGAAGGAAGACTTCCACATGACCTATATGGATCAGATCCCCGCTCAGAAAATGGCTGCCCGCTACCTGCAGAGAGCCTTAGAAAACATGCCCGGTAACTTTATCCTAACCGGCCATTCCAAAGGAGGAAACCTGGCTTCTTATGCAGCCAGTCAGATGGAAGCATCGCTCCAAGACCGTATTGAAGCCATCTACAGCTATGACTCTCCCGGTCTCAATCACTCTGTCACCGAAAGCGATGGCTATCAGGCTATGGTTGAAAGGATGAAACGCTACCTGCCTCAGAACTCCATCGTTGGCATGATGCTGGAAACACCTAAGGAAGCTAGGATTGTCAAAAGCAGTGCCATTGGCGGCTTTGCCCAGCACGATACCTTTTCGTGGAAAATCAAGGGAGACTCTTTCCTATTGCTGGATACACTAGATGCAGAGAGCCTGCAGATTGACAAAACGTTTAAAAATTGGGTGAGCACCGTTTCAGATGAAGAACTTAAAGACTTTTTCGACCTCTTTTTCGGACTGATTTTAGATGCTGGTATCCAGTCTGTCGACGAACTGTCCAATGTTGAAAACTTTAACAAAGTCCTTGATATCCTGAAAAATGCTCAATCTCTATCAGACCAAGAACGTGACATGCTGCTACGCTTGTCCAAGCTCCTGCTGAATATGCGTGTTCAAAGCTGGAAGGATGACATTAGCATACCTAATCTTTCTGAAATTGGCAAAGATATCCGAGAAAACCTATCACGCTGGAGTAAGCAGTTGCCTTTCGGCCAGTCTGAGACTGACAAAAAGGAAGACACTGCCGCAGAGGTTCAAGAGTAAAATCACAAATCTCTTCTATAGCTTGGCTAACGGAAGAATTGACCTATTCATACCAAAAACAAAACAAGCTCTTATCTTGACAGCTTGTTTTTTCTTTGTTAGAATGTAACAAACCTATTTACAACTAAGTAGTGATAAAAATTAGAAAGGAAACCATCATGAAATCTATCAAAGGAATCGCCCTTATTGCTGTCAGCATAATCCTGACCATCTATGCTTGGGCTTCAGCTGGAATGACCAACTTTATCGTACCCGGTCTGGCCTTAACTACCCTTTCGCTGACCTTTTTACTTGCGACTCGGAACGCCCTTTTGGAAAAATGGTTCCATGGCATCGAAAAGATGTACGCCTATCATAAGTTTACAGCTATCTTTTCCGTCGTTCTGCTTGCTCTACACAATGTTGCCATGGGCGGCAGTCTCTGGGGATCTCATTTAGCAGCCCAGCTTGGGAATGTCGACATCTATCTCTTTGTCAGCATTGTCCTAGTTGCCTATCTCGGCAAGCACATCAAGTATGAGGCTTGGCGCTGGATTCACCGCTTTGTCTATCTGGCCTATATCTTTGGTCTCTTTCATGCTTATATGCTGATGGGCGGTCGACTCCTGACACCGACCTTGCTAGGCTTCGTAGTCGGATTCTACGCTATCATCGGTTTAGCTTCTGGCTTTTACATCATCTTGCTCTATCAAAGTTTAGCCTTTCGCCATCTGGGAAAAATCCTGCAGGTCAAGCGACTGAACCACGATACCCTGGAGTTGAAGATCCAGCTTAGTCAAAAGCTAGACTACCAGTATGGGCAGTTTGCCTTTGTCAAGATTTTCCAAGAAGGATTTGAAAAAGCGCCACATCCTTTCTCTATCTCTGGCGGTCATGACAATATCGTCTACTTTACTATCAAGAACTCTGGTGACCATACTAAAAAACTTTATGACAAGATCCAAGAGGGAACCAAGGTCACTATTGACCGAGCTTATGGCCACATGATTCTTGACCAAGGGCAGGAAAAACAAATCTGGATTGCTGGTGGGATTGGCATTACGCCCTTCATCTCCTATATCCGAGAAAATCCTAATCTGAATCGTCCAGTCAGCTTCTACTATGCTTATACCGGAGCAGAAAATGCTGTTTACCTAGACCTACTCAAGGACTATGCAGCCAAGAATCCGTTGTTTGATCTTCATTTGGTCGATAGCAAGGTCTCCGGCTATTTAGACTTCAAGAATTATCCTTTGGACGACAAAACTACGGTCTTCATGTGCGGACCTGTCAAGATGATGGATAAACTAGCCAACGAATTTAAAAAGACCAATCCTAAAGCAGATCTGGTCTATGAAGGCTTTAAATTTAAATAAAGAAGGCAAAAAGAGGAGTTCAATCCTCTTTTTTAGTCTATTTTGATTCAGTAGATTTTGAAAAAGATAAAATTTCTATCACTCAATATCCAAAAATAGACTTTTCAAACTACAAGAATATACGGAAAAGATTAATTCCAATCAGAATGAGAAAGAAAATAGAAAATCCGATAAACAAGTATTTAAAATACTTTTCATTAAGTGGCTCGCCATAGCGACTATAGATAGAACTGTTCTATCCTACTACTTTGCCTGATATTAAAGATGTAGATTTACTTCTAAACATATTGTATCAAAATTTTCATCTATACCAAAGTCTATATAGAGTATGACTCTTACTTCAATATTTTATCGTTTTTCGATATATTTTTCTTGAAATACAATAAAAATTGGATTATAATAAAAATAAAAGGAAAAGAAAATCTACTGCCGGCTGATTTTCGATAGAGGTAAACATCATGAAAAAGATTGAATTAAAAAATAATTCTTTGCTCAAAGATATCGTTACTCTTCTGAATCTGATCATAGTGGGTTATGCTGCTATTCTGGTCTTTCTTACTATCCTAAGTGTGATTTCTTACACCGGTCTTTCCGACAGGTTGGGAATGAAGCTCAATGTTCAATTTCTGCCCTCAGCTGATTTTTCAAATTTGTGGAGTATTTTAGCCTTTGTTATAAATCTTCTCACAGCTTCTTTGACTATTTATCTCATCTATCTTGCTCGTAATTTCATCAAAAATTTGATTGGTGGAAAGATTTTTGATTCATCGAATACCCAACTAGCCAATAGGGCATGGAAAGTCTTTCTGGCTCTGACCTTTCTTTCCGTTAAGGTTGCTGCATCAGGCAATCCCATCGCCCTCCCCTTCTCTTTTAACGCCAGTATGAGCTTTACACCTCTCTTGGGTGCTCTGATTATTTGGCTGATGATGAAAATTCTGGAAAAGGGGATTGATATAGCTGAAGAGAATGAATTTACCATCTAGGAGGCTGCTATCATGATTATCGTTAATCTTGATGTCCAGCTGGCCAAGAAAAAGATGAAACTGGGTGAACTGGCTGATATCATCGGTATTACCAACGCCAACCTTTCCATTCTCAAAACGGGCAAGGCTAAGGCTATCCGCTTTAGCACCCTCAATGCTATCTGTCAGGCCCTTGATTGCCAGCCCGGAGATATCCTAGAATTTACAGATGATGAAGAATAAAAAAACTCCCGTCCTAGCCGATTCCATTCAGCTGAGGATGGGAGTTTTGCTTTTCTATTCAATCATTTGTGTTTCAGCTAGTTTCTTATACCAGTGAGCGGATTTCTTCGGATAGCGTTCCTGCGTTTCGAAGTCTACGTAGAATAAGCCGTAACGCTTTTCATAACCGTTAGACCAAGAAAACACATCCATCAGAGACCAGATAAAGTAGCCCTTGACATTAGCCCCGTCCGCAATCGCATCGGATAAGACTTCCAGATGCTGCTTGACGTAATCAATCCTAGCATCGTCGTAAACCGTATTGTCCACAAATTCATCTTTATAACCCAGACCATTTTCAGTGATATAGATCTTCTTGTAGTTGGGATAATCTTTCTTAATCCGCATGATCTGGTCATAGAGACCTTGCGGATAGATAATCCAATCCCAATCAGTTTTTGGTATATGGGTTGGAGATTCTCTGCGCCCTACACCCTTAATCTGGTACTTGGAGCTTCCCTTTTCGCCTTTTCCGTTATGGATAATTTCTGTTTCACCGTCAAAGTCGCGCATCCAATCACTCATATAGTAGTTGATGCCAAGGAAGTCATTGAGGTCTTTAGCCGCTTCTAGAGCTGCAAAGTCTTCATCTCGCAGATCCAGCTGACCACCATTGACCTTAAGGATATGATTCACTCCTGCCAGAGTTACATCTGAATAGTGCCCCAGATAAGTCGCATCTAGGATAAACTTGTTATGGATAATATCTTCCAACTCTGCTGCTCTGACATCTGCTGGATTTTCTGGATCGTAAGGATATTTTGTCGGAAGTGCATGAACGACACCAATTTCACCCTTGTATCCCTTGTCCTTATAGAGCTTAACAGCACGGGCATGAGAGACCATCATATTGTGATGGGATTGGAAAACCTTGGCCAAGTCATACTGGATACCCGGCGGGAATTTTCCGACTAAGTACTGACCATCACCAATGGGACCAATTTCATTGAAAGTTGTCCAATAGCGAACTTCTGGAAATTCTTCAAAACAGAAAGCCGCATAGTCCACAAAGTGCTCAATATTTTCTCGATTGAGGAAATCTCCATTTGAATGAAGGGCCTCTGGTGTATCAAAGTGGTGAAGGGTCACAAAAGGTTCTACATGGCGTTTGTGGCATTCTGCGAAAAGATTTTGGTAAAATTCCACACCTTTTGGATTGACCTCGCCATAGCCTGTCGGGAAAATCCGTGACCAAGCAATGGAGATCCGAATCCCATTGACGCCATACTCCTCAGCCAATTTCAGATCCACTGGGTATTTATGGTAAAAGTCACTGGCAGGTTCTGCCGTGTACCAGTAGTTATCCTCTAGGTACTTATCCCAGGCAACAGGTCCTTTTCCATCTGTGTGGGTTGCTCCCTCAGCTTGATAGGCTGCTGTTGCACCACCGAAAATAAAATCTTTAGGTAAGCTTTTTGTCATCTTATTTTCCTTTCAATAGCCTTTGAGGTGAAACAAGTAAGTAAATAGGTGAATAACAGGGGAATTGAACTTTGCTTCACCTCAAATGAACTAACAAATTAGTTGTTGAATTGCTCCTGAACGAAGGCCAGTGCTCCTTTACCATCACGGGTTAGTTTGATGTATTGGGCACCTTCAGTCTTAGCCAGCTTGATACCCAATTTATCAGTTTCGGCCTTCATATCTTCAAAGTTGGAGGCAACTTGAGGAGCCAGGATAACTAGGTCAAACTCAGGCAGCATTTCACGGTGAGCACCGTAGCCACCCGCTGCTGCTTTAACAGGAACATTGTATTCAGCTGCTGCTTTATTCAAAGCGTTAGCCAGCAATCCGCTAGTCCCACCGCCTGCACAGAGCACCAGAACATTGGTTTCTTCGCTAATATTGTTTTGCGCTGGAGCTTCTTCATCCACTCCTGCTTTTTCAAGGATAGCATCCGCTTTAGCAGTGTTAAAGTTAGCTGCTACTTTTTCTTTAAGAGCATCGTTAGCTTTGCCAGAACGTTCTTCTTCTAGGATTTGTTCGTCATAAACCTTGACAAATGGATAGTAAATAACCACATCCACTACGACAAGAAGGGCTGCAAGAACAAAGGACAGAAGCTGGAAGTTGGTACCCAGCACAATTCCCAGAGGTCCAGGTGTCACCCAAGGAAGGTTGGCTGAGAAGGAGTTCATGTTCAAAGTATCAACAAAGAATTTGAAAATCCATACGTTTGCGATAGGAGCAAAGATAAATGGAATAAAGAAAATCGGATTCAGTACGATTGGAGCACCAAAGAGAATTGGCTCATTGACACCGAAGAAAGTTGGAACAACAGATGCCCGTCCAATTGCACGGTTACGCTCGGACTTACAGATCCACATGAAGAGGAATGGAACAATCAAGGTCGCACCAGTACCACCCATGGTAACGATGAACATTTGAGTACCAGAAGTGATGACCTTATCCGCATGCTGACCAGCTTGAACTAGAGCCAAGTTGGCATCGATATTGGCATAAGTAATGGCAGCAATGGCAGGCTCAACGATAGACGGACCGTGAATTCCCACGAACCAGAAGAAGGCATAAGCACCAAAGATAAGAGTGATTCCCAGATAGCCATCTGCTGCTGAGAAGAGTGGAGCAAGAAGCGTTCCGATAGATTCTGCAACGGTTACTCCCAGACTTGCTTTAACTAGCAGTTCCAAACCGTAGAGCAGAACGACTGAAACAGTGAATGGAATCAAGTCTTTAAATACTTGGGAGATATTTGGTGGAACTTCTTCTGGCATGCGGATGGTGACATTATTTTTTACACAAACCTTGTAGACATTAACCGTAACAAAGGCTGCGATGAAAGCTGTCAAAAGACCTTTGGTTCCCATGAAGGCAGTTAGGAAGCCACCTTCCTTGGCAGGTTCAGCCGCCATGAGAAGGAAGCCGACCATAGAAGCCAGCATAGTAGACAAGAAGTTAATCTGGTTTGTCGCAGGCAGGTCGCGGTTGACAGAGTCTGTCAAAGCCTTAGCAGTGGTTCCACCCACAAAGAAAGCCAGAATCCCCATCGAATAGCTATAAGGAGTCATTAGGAAAGTTTCAATGTCCTTAGACCAATGGAAACCCCAAGCATTTGGCACATAGGCAATCAAGATAAAAATAGATGAGAAGAGGATGACTGGCATACCAGCGATAAAACCATCCCGAATAGCACGGAGATAGATATTCCGAGAAATCTTCTCAAAGAAAGGCTTCCCTTTCTCAATAAGTCCGATGAGTTTGTTCATTATTTTACTCCTCTTTTGTATAGTTCAATCAAATGGTGCATCATGTCTTTTAGCAAGATAGTAGTCATTAAGTGGTCTTGGCCGTGCATCATGGTCACACTGTAAGCCAAGTCCTCACCAGCCGCTTCTTTTGTCAAGAGACTGGTCTGAGCATGGTGAGCTTCAGCGATGCAACCATTGGCTTCTTCTACCAAGGCATCTGCCTTAGCAAAATCCCCAGCCTCTGCGGCTTTCAATGCTTCCAGGAGCTTGGAGCGAGCGTCACCAGCGTAGGCCACAATTTCAAAACCGAGCAATGTTACTTCTTCTCTATTCATGAGAGTTCCTCCTTGTATTCTTGTGTAAAATTTTATTATTATTTTCTATTATAAAAGGCGTTGAATATGCAGCACCAGGTAGACCCGTTCGCTGCGGTAGAGATCAATTCCCGTCTTCTGGGCAATGATGTGGTAAATATCACTTCCGACCTGATAGGCTTGAGGATAGGTCATCTGGATCTGACTTTCCATTTCCAGCAGGGAAACATTGTCATCACGGCTTCTGTCCAGATAGTCTAAAAAGTAGTTCAGGTGAATCATAAAACGGTCATAAAAGTTGCTGTTTTCTGCACTTCTTTTAATGCCATTTTTCTTCAGCTCTGCTTCAACTGCAGCCAGAATATCTTTTCGCTTGCCCAAGTGACTTTGCCCCTCGGGATTAGTCTCCCCTTCAGCATTGATAAAGTGATAGGCAATGCGATTGACCTCGTCGCTAGGGAAATGATCCAACAACCGCTCGCGGTATATCGCTACCGCTTCCTGAGCAATCTGATAAGGGACAGGGTATTTGTCCGAAGCATCTGGCAGGTCACTCTCCTTGTACCGCCCCTGCTGCAGAGCCTGATAAGAACAGTAGATGTGATCCGTCAGCGTGACATAGATATACTCCTGGACAGGGTAATCATACTTCTTAGAAAGGGTGTCAATCACATCATAGGTTACTGTGATAAAGTCCAGCGGAACATCTTTGAGCAAGGCCACAAAGTTTTCTTTAGACTCTTCCGTTCTTAGGCGAAAGATTTTCTCAATCTTACTTTCCAGAACGATATCGCCCTTCTTTTTATTAAAAGCTATACCACTGCCAATCAGAACAACCTCTTCACCATTTTCATGTTTGGCTAGAGCAACATTGTTGTTCATAGGATGTATGATTCGATACATATCTCCTCCTCTTCATTTTCTAGGGTTCTGGCAAAACAAAAAGACCACAAACAAACCGAGGCTATATCTTCCCTCAATTTATTTGCGGTCACGCCTAATCCAACTTAGTAACGCTCACCCTATTCAATTTCTGATTTCATTATAGCATATCAGTCGCAGAATGTAAACCCTTACTTTATTTATATTTCAACAAATTTTAAGCTCTTTCTTTCCAAGAAGTAGCTGTTTTTTGAAGAACCTTGTTGAGTTCATCAATATTTTCAAATCCTGTTGTACGAAGCCACTTGCGAGCTGCTTCTTCGCCTTGCTCAATGTAGTCTTTAACGCTACCAGCCCAAGTCGCACGTCCACAAAGAACGCCGTTGAAGTTAGCACCTGACTCATGAGCAAACACAAGAGTTTCTTGGAAGAGTTTTGCTGATACACCAGCACTCAAGTAGATGTATGGCAGGTTCGTTGCCTCATCTTGTTCCTTGAAGAAGGCAGCTGCTTGTTCTTTAGTATGCACCACTTCACCATCACCAAAGCCTTCAACGTATTTAACATTGACAGGAACTTCCACTTTCAAGACATCAATATTGAAACGTGGATCAGAGAAGACCTTCATAGCTCCGATAACCTTGTGAGGCTTGACTTTAGCATACTCAGCGCTGGAAGCATCCGCAATCTTTTCATCGTAAGCCAAGATTTCAAGGAAGAAAGGAATATCTTCAGCCACACACTCAGAACCCACACGCTCGATATAAGCCTGCTTTTGCTGGTTGAGTTCTTCAGAGCTGTCTACATCATAGTAAAGAAGGAATTTCACCGCATCCGCACCTTGTTCTTTGATGCGTTTTGCAGACCAAACATCCAGACAGTCTGGCAGGCGCTTGGTGCTTGAAGTATCATAGCCTGTCTTTTCATAGGCCAATAGCAAGCCAGCATTCTTGTCCAAAGCCTTAGTAGCAGGCAGTCCATACTCAGGATCCAGCAACATAGATGAGGCATAAGGAGTTAGCTCTTCTGCGACCAAAACTTTCAGTTCTTCCATTTGAGCTACTGTTGGTTCTGCTTCCTGGTGTTGAGCCATGAGACGTTTCAAAGCACCACGTTGGTCAAAAGCCAAGGCAGAAATGATGCCATGCTCATCAGAAAGTTTTTCCATGTACTTACGTTTTTGTTCTGTTAATACCATTCTTTATACCTCTTTTACTGTGATTTGATTGTATAGTCCATCGTAGTTTTCAACGTTGACATGACCAGTCATTTTTTCTTGGGCATTGAGCATGCCCAGAACATTTGCTTTTTTGAGCAGAGAGACATCATCTTCTTGATGACTCAAGGCTGAAGAGATCCCTGCAACAGTTGAGTCTCCAGAGCCAACTGGATTGACCACTTGGATTTTAGGAATATCTACTTTATAGAAAGTATCCCAGTGCTTAGCAAAAGCTCCATCTGCACCGAGTGATACGATGATCCACTCGATTCCATCAAAGAGCGGTTCTGAAAGGACAGCTTTTAACTCATCCAAATCTTTGGAAACTTCGCGACCCAACAACTGAGAAAATTCCTCATTATTAGGTTTGATGGCAGTTGGTTTGACATCTGATTTGAGTACAGCTTCCAGAGCTGCTCCAGAGCAATCCAACACCACCTTATTGCCAGCTTGGTTAGCCATTTCAATCAGCTGGATATAGTATTCTGTCGGCAGGCCCGCTGGCAGACTGCCCGAGATACTGACAACATCCGCCTCAGCCATCAAAGACCGGAAATGCTCTTGGAAATCCCTTGCCTCATCTGCTGTAATAGTCGGACCGGCTTCAAGGATTTCTGTTTGCTTGCCTTCGTGTAAGATAGCAATGCAATTCCTCGTATTTCCCGAAATATTATAAAATAATGGTCGTACAGCTTGATGAAGATTCTGCAAGAGAAATTCACCATTGGTCCCACCAATCAGTCCCGTCGCAGCGGCATTATCTCCAATTTCTGCCAAGACCCTGGTTACGTTGAGACCCTTTCCGCCTGCTGTTTTACTGACTTCTGCAACACGATTAACAGTATCTATTTTCAATTCTTCTAAAGGATAGGAAATATCGATAGAAGGATTCATTGTCACTGTAAGAATCATCTGGCTACCTCACTAGTCGTGATACTCTCCACGATCCCATTTTTCAAGAAATTCTGTAAAGAAGTTGGCATCTGTTTGATGAGCATTGTGAGTCTCAACGTGCTCAATCTTAGCAATCAGCTTCTTGTTTTCTTCGGTTGGTTTATATTCCGCATGGATGAAAGCTTCAATGATATCACACATGAGGAGCTCACCAGTAATTTTTCCACCAAAACCAATAACATTCGCGTTGAGTTCTTCCTTAGCATAGAGAGCTGAAGTCATGTCACGTACCAAAGCTGAACGAACACCAGGAACTTTATTTACAGCGTTGTTGATACCGACACCTGTACCACAGATACAAACACCAAGATCAGCTTGTCCACTAACGACTGCCTCCCCTACTTTTTTACCAAAGATTGGGTAGTGAGTACGTGTATGGTCATAGGTACCAAAATCAAGAACTTCATAGCCTTTTGATTTTAGAAAATCTGAGACTGCCATTTTTTCATTGGTAACGATATGGTCACATCCAATTGCAATTTTCATTTGATTTCTCCTTTTCTTAGCACATCTTGTTGAGCATATCAACTCGGATTTGGTGGCGACCGCCGTCATATTTTCCATTGACAAAGCCTTTGGCAATGTTCTTAGCTAGCCCTTCACCAACGATTTCAGCTCCCATTGTAATCATGCGAGAGTTGTTATGACCACGAGTCATGTAGGCAGAGCGTTCATCTGAGACTTCTGCCGCAACCATGCCTTTGATTTTGGTCGCTACCATGAATGGACCAGCTCCATAAGCGTCAATGACAATACCAAGATTCTCCTCTTGTTTATTCACCTCAGCCGCAACTGCAAGGGTCACATCAACAAAATCTTGACCTTCTTTCGTCACATCCACCACTTCAAAGTTTTCTCCGACGAGAAAATCCTTGACCACATCTTTCAGCTTGCTTCCAGCAGCATCTGCTCCAATAATAATTGCCATGAGCATTCTCCTTTGTTTGATTTTTGCACAGAATATTGTTTATAAAAAACACTTTTTGTTTCCTATAAGCATACTATACTCCTTTAAAAGTTATTTGTCAACATATTTTTGTTTATTTTAATCAAAATATTTTTAAAGATGATTAAAATAAACAAAAAAAGCCCTAAAAAGAGCTTTTTGATAATTTTTTCATCCATTTAAAATAAACTAGGAAATAATCTTGGTATAAACTTCCAGTTCTTCCTGAGCATTTTCAGACATCTGGTCCGTGATAACAGCTGTAATATCTGCCAAAGGACAGATAGAAGTGAAATCTTCCTTGCCAATCTTTGAAGAATCAATCAGCAGGTAGGTCTCTGTCGAGCGCTCCAAAGCTAGCTTCTGGGTGTAGGCTTCTTCAAAAGAAGAAGTCATAATCTGACCGTTTTTGATACCATTGCCGCTGAAAAACATCTTGGTAAAATACATCTTATCCATGATAGCATTAGTCATCTCGCCGACAAAGGCTTGAGTCGCTTCCCGCATTTCTCCGCCTAGAAGAAAGACTTTGAAGGTATCCGACTTCTTCTTCAGAAGATCGTGAAAAATCGGTAGACAGTTGGTAATCACACGCAGATGCTGATTGGTGATTTCCTCAGCCAGCACTTCCACAGAAGTCCCCGGACCAAGAAAAATAGTATCGCCATCTTCAATCAGCTCCACAGCCTTCTTGGCAACAGTCCGCTTGGCCTCGATATTCTGATAAAGCTTCTCTTCATGAGGGATTTCCCTGTACTTGAGGTGCTGATTACTTTTAGCCCCACCGTGAACACGAGTCAGCAGCCCTTTACTTTCCAGCTCAATCAAGTCCCGCCGAACCGTCATGTCGGAAACCTTCATAGTCTCCACAATCTCCGCAACCGTCACCGTTCCCGCTCGATCAACCAGCTTAACTATTTCGTCTTGTCTCTGATTTTTACCCATACTTTATCCTCTCTATACATTGGTTTTGTTTATTATAACTCATTTTTCTGTTTTTTTCTATATTTTTTGTTTGTTTTAAACAAAATAGAAGGTTTGTGATATGGTATCGGACATAAAAAAGCACCTCGCAATGATCTGCAAGATGCTTTTATACTACATATATTTTTAATAAAAAAGGATAGCAAAAATTGCCACCCAATTTAAAGGTAAATCTTACCCCCAAAACTTTATTATGAAATCCCATCTGCTTTTATTATCCTACTTCTTCTGATCCAAAATCGCAGTTCCCAGACTAATAACAACCAGAAAAGCTGCTAATAAAGGGTTAAGTGGAAAAAGAATGACAACTAAAAGCAGCAACAACGTAAGTGATGCAATTTTCACTGTTTTCATAATATAACTCCTAAAACTTTTTCAATAGAAATTATACACATATATATATAGTTTGTCAAGCGATTTCACAGTTTTTTTATAGTTTTTTTCTTTAGGAAAAAAATTCTCTAACTACTGCTTATAATAATATTCGTCAGCAGGTGCATTTCCTATGTTTTGACCGAATAATAATCTTGGCTTAGCTTCATCAGATTAATCACCATATGGATTTCTAAAACCGATTTTAAATAAAGCAATCATTGCTCCAGTATTACCTGCACGTATATTGAGTGTTGGAAACTTAGCATTTGAAACAGAATTTGGAGAAATAGTCTCATTTCTGCTTGTTTTTCCACCAGAAGTTATGGTTACTTCTTCACCACGCCCATTTTTCCAAACTCCAGCTAAAGATTCAAAATCACCCTTCATAATAGCTTCCACATCTAAATCATGCTGCAGAATAGAACCATCTGTATTATTCAGAGATTCATCTTCATCTCCCTCTTTCGTCCCGAAGAAATCCTTTTGGTTGGCAAAGACCATTTCATGATTTGGGTTACCATCAGACATCGTAATAGTAACCAGAGGATTCTGCTTTTCTTTATACTTGAAAACACGAACTGTTATGGTAAAATCTGTATTCCCATCTGATTTTTGCATCTTGTCTGATGCAACTAAAGTTCCTCCTTCCGTCTTCCATTCAGTGGTAAACCGAGCGGATACTACTCCATCTGGAGTTCTATAGCTAATTTCCCATTTTTTCTCACTTCCAGTAAGTTGAGCCTTTTCACCGGTATTAGCAATATAATCTCCTACAATACTTATTCCACTTTCTGAATTAGTAGAATGTGCAGATGAATTGGATGTAAATGACATCACTTGTTTTTCATCAGTTCTCTTTTCCACCTTAGAACCAAAGAGGAAAAAAATCGTTACACCTATAATTATTATCATTATTGTACCAATTATATATAAAAGTTTAGTCCTGCCCCACTTATTCATTACTTGACATTCCTCCGGTTTCAAACTTTTATTATTAGTATACTCTATTTCATTCTCTTAGTAAAACAGATGAATGAAAATCTCTCACATATAGTAATCTATCCAAGCTATTATTTTGCCTTTTCTCAAAAATTTCTAAAGAAAAAACCGCTTATGCGATTTCTTCTCTCTATATATAAGATAAACTTATTTCGTATTATCAATCAACTAACAAAACCGTTTTAAAATCTCTTTTATCCAATCAAACTGCCATTTGGGACCTTTTCATCCACAGTAAGGAGAGTCAGTTGGTCACCGTGTTCAGCTGAGAGAATCATCCCTTGGCTGATATATTTTTTCATCATCTTACGTGGTTTGAGGTTGGCAACGATTTGAACTTTCTTACCGACCAGTTCTTGCTCGTTTGGATAGTATTTCGCAATTCCTGAGAGGATTTGACGGTCTTCACCATCACCAGCATCCAGGCGGAACTGAAGAAGTTTATCCGAGCCTTCAACTTTAAACACCTCTTTGACTTCTGCGACACGGATTTCCACCTTATCGAAGTCGTCAAACTTGATTTCCTTGCGGTTAAGTTTGAGCTCGACTTCTTCTGGATTCCATTCTTTTTCAACCGCAGGTTTGTTGCCTTCCATTTGTCCCTTGATATAAGTAATTTCTTCTTCCATATCCAGACGTGGGAAGATTGGTGTCCCTTTCTCTACAACTATCAGACCTGCTGGGAGTTGGTCAATTGCTAGATTTTCCAGAGAAGCAGCTTGAGGCAAGCCAAGTTGACTGAGGACAGCCTTGCTCGTTTCCATCATGAAAGGCTCAATCATGTGGGCCACAACACGAAGACTGGCAGCCAAGTGGCTCATAACACTTGCAAGTTGATTGCGGAGGGCCTCATCCTTAGCCAAGATCCAAGGAGCAGTTTCATCAATGTATTTATTGGTACGAGAGATAAGCGTCCAGACTGCTTCTAGGGCGCGTGGGTAGTCTACCGCATCCATGTGTTTGTAGTAGTCATCGATAGATTGAGCTGCTACCTGAGCCAGAGGTCCGTCAAAGTCTGTCACATTTTCTTCATAAGTTGGTACTTGACCGTCGAAGTACTTGTTAATCATGGAAACAGTACGGTTGAGGAGGTTCCCAAGGTCATTAGCTAACTCATAGTTGATACGACCCACATAGTCCTCAGGAGTAAAGGTTCCGTCTGAACCAACTGGAAGACTGCGCATGAGGTAATAACGCAGGGCATCCAAGCCATAGCGTTCTACCAGCATTTCAGGATAGACCACATTGCCCTTGGACTTGGACATCTTGCCATCCTTCATGACAAACCAGCCGTGAGCAATCAAGCGGTCGGGCAGCTTAATATCCAGCATCATGAGCAAGATTGGCCAGTAGATAGAGTGGAAACGCAGAATATCCTTGCCCACCATGTGGAAGACTGTTCCATTCCAGAATTTATCGTAGTTAGCATGATCATCCTGACCGTAGCCAAGTGCTGTCGCATAGTTGAGTAGTGCATCAATCCAGACATAAATAACGTGTTTAGGGTTAGATGGCACAAGTACGCCCCAAGTAAAGGTCGTCCGAGATACGGCCAAATCTTCCAGACCTGGCTCAATGAAGTTTTTCAGCATTTCATTAAGACGACCATCAGGAGTGATAAAGTCAGGTTGAGATTTGAAAAATTCTACCAAGCGGTCTTGGTACTTGCTGAGACGAAGGAAGTAAGACTCTTCTGATACCCACTCCACTTCATGTCCAGACGGTGCGATTCCGCCGGTTACCTTTCCATTTTCATCACGGAAGACTTCTGCCAGCTGGCTTTCGGTAAAGAATTCCTCATCTGATACAGAATACCAGCCTGAATATTCACCCAAGTAGATATCATCTTGGGCTAAGAGTCGTTCAAAGACATCAGCTACAACCTTTTCATGGTAGTCATCTGTCGTCCGGATAAACTTATCATAAGAAATATCCAGAAGTTTCCAGAGTTCCTTGACCCCAACTGCCATACCATCTACATAAGCTTGAGGACTGATACCAGCCTCCTCTGCCTTGGCCTGAATCTTCTGTCCATGCTCATCAAGACCAGTCAGATAGAAAACATCGTAGCCCATGAGACGCTTGTAGCGAGCCAGAACATCACAAGCAATGGTGGTATAGGCAGACCCGATGTGTAGCTTACCAGATGGGTAATAAATAGGTGTCGTAATATAAAACGATTGTTTCTCAGTCATTTTTTAATCCTTTCAAGGCTAATGAAACCTTTTTTGATAGCACTTCATTATATCATATTTTGTTAAGTTTGCGAAAAGACATTCATTTACAATAAAATCAATTAAAAAACCTAGAAAATATTCTAGGTTTAATAGGTCACAACATTCAAGTTGCCACTTTCATACTCTGCGATGAAGATATTCGAAATATCGGTGTATCCGTCTTTAGCCAGTCTCTCCACCAGCCACTCTTCTGTTTTATCAATAGACTCCAGAATATCAATTTGGACAACACCATCTGAGATAAGGGGATATTTAGGATTCTCTTCACCAGCTTGTACAATAATCAGCTGGCCGTTTTGCTCTATAACCGCCCGTTTGACCTGCTTGAGCTGGAAAATACCTTGGCTGCGTAGCTTCAAAGCTACATCTGCTGCTGAAAGACCAACAGAACGGCAGGCTTCGGGACTCAATTTCCCGTGCTGAATCAACGTTGTCGGCTTGCCATCAATCAAATGCTTAACCGCACGAACATTGTTATTGAGCCACTTTAGGGTCAAGACCAAGATGGTCCACATGATGAGAATGACTGCATACTGAAGAATGTTAATGGAGCTATTGTAAATCACCCCACCGATAATACCACCAAGAACATAGTTTTGAATCTGGTCGATCGCTGAATTAGGCGCCAGATTTCCTTTTCCCGTCACGTTGATGACAAAAACTAGTGAGAAAAGCCCCAGCGCTAGTTTAATTAGGATTTCAAGAAAATTCAATGTCATTTTTCAACCTCCACTATTTCGATATCTGTCGTCTTATGCAAGTCAATTTTTTCAAGCAGATATTTATCCGGCTCACTACCGCTCATAGCCCGATAAAAGTTCTTGCCGACCTTCAAAATCGCTCCATCCGTCGCGGCTGAAGTATTGACATAGACCTCTGACTTATCCACACCCAAATCTTCTGAAATGACCTCAATAAAATGCAGAGAGGTTTGAAACTGGTTGTTAGAGTCTTGGTCAGTCTGAAAATTGCTAATGCCAATCAAGACCATGGCCACCAAGGCCAAAACAGAAATAATGGCTAATTCCCGGAATTTTGAATCGCGCTTATTGCGATAGGCCTTAAAAGCAAAAAATCCTGTCACAAGCAGCAGCAAGACAGAAAGTGCAACTGTCACCCAGTTTTGCTGGCTAATCTGACTCAAAACATAATCATAAGAATAGAATTTCATGGTTTCTTCCCTCTATTTTTCTAGGATAATTATAGAAAAATTTTCATTATTTTTCAAGCTTTCTTACAATCACTTTGCTATAAATCAGTCCTAAATTTTGTTATAATAAACTCAGCAAACTTCTACTAGAAAAGGAAATTTTATGAAACTCATCTCTTGGAACATTGACTCTCTCAACGCTGCATTAACCAGTGATTCTGCCCGAGCTAAGCTCTCTCAGGCCGTCCTCCAAACCTTGCAAGCAGAAAATGCAGATATTATCGCCATTCAGGAAACAAAACTGTCTGCGACAGGTCCGACAAAAAAACACTTGGAAATCTTGACAAATCTTTTCCCAGACTATGAAAACACTTGGCGCTCCTCCCAAGAGCCAGCCCGCAAAGGCTATGCAGGAACTATGTTCCTCTACAAAAAAGAACTGACGCCAACCGTAACCTTCCCAGAAATCGGTGCTCCATCAACCATGGATGTTGAAGGTCGCATCATTACGCTTGAATTTGACGGCTTCTTTGTCACTCAGGTTTATACGCCTAATGCTGGCGATGGACTCAAACGCTTGGATGACCGTCAAGTCTGGGATGCCAAATACGCTGAATACTTGGCAACACTAGATCAACAAAAACCAGTCCTCGCTACTGGCGACTACAATGTGGCCCACAAGGAAATCGACCTGGCCAATCCAGCCAGCAACCGCCGTTCACCAGGCTTTACTGACGAAGAGCGCGCTGGCTTCACCAACCTGCTGGCTAAAGGCTTCACCGATACCTTCCGCCACTTGCACGGCGATATCCCTAACCAATACACTTGGTGGGCACAGCGCAGCAAGACTTCTAAAATCAACAATACAGGCTGGAGAATCGACTACTGGCTGACCAGTAACCGTGTAGCTGACAAGGTAACCAAGTCTGATATGATTGACTCCGGTGCGCGCCAAGACCACACACCGATTGTCATGGAGATTGAACTCTAAGGAGAAAACGAATGGACTATCAAGCCGTCATTCCCGAATTTGTGGTATCCAACATCGAAAAGTCGCGCCACTTCTACTGCGACTTGCTGGGATTCTCTGTCGAATATGAGCGTCCAGAGGAGAAATTTCTCTTCCTCTCGCTTGAAGACTGCCAACTTATGCTAGAAGAAGGAAGCACAGAAGAATTAGCCCAACTGACCTATCCTTTCGGACGTGGTGTCAATATTTCCTTCGGCATTGAAGATGTCCCTCAGCTCCACAAAAAACTGCTGGAAGCTGACTATCCTATCCATCGTCCGCTGACAAAAAGAGAATTTCGAGTGGGAGATAGTTTTATTTATCCCCATGAATTTGCGATTTTGGATCCAGATGGTTATTTTTTAAGATTTAGTGAATAAGAAAAGGAGGCTGCTAGCCTCTTTTTCAGTAGGTAAACATGAATTGACAGACCTGTAAATCCAGTGGCAAAAACCTTTGCTAAATCCCATGAAATCAACATGTCAAAGAATTTTGATAGTCATTTTTTGTATAATTGAGTAGAATAAAATCAGAAAGCGAGGAAATCTTATGCAAGTCGGAAAACAAATCCAGCACTATCGTAAAGAGAAAAATTTATCTCAAGACGATTTAGCTGAAATAATCTTTGTCAGCCGTCAATCCATTTCCAACTGGGAACGCGGCGCAACCTATCCTGATATTCAAAATCTGCTCTTACTGAGCAAGGTCTTTGAAGTGTCATTGGACAAACTAGTCAAAGGAGATTTGGAAACCATGAAACAAATTATTCACGACCAAGAATTTATGCGCTATCAAAAAGATGGAGCGGTTTTTACCATTTTACTGATTGGCAGTCCTATAATAATGATTCCACTAATTCTTTATTTGGATTGGTTTGGTATCGCTATTAGTTGCTTGATTTTTGCTATCACAATGTTCTACGCCCTACGCATTGAGAAATTCAAGAAACAGCATAATCTTCGTACCTTTCGCCAGATTGTCGCCTATGATCAAGGACGCAGCCTGAGCGAGATTGAAGAAGCTGAGGAAAGGGGCAAGGCTCCTTACCAAAACATTATCCTTCCTGTTCTATTTAGCCTTGGAATTGGCGCTATTGCTCTGTTGTTTTCTTGGTTCTTACTTACTTTCTTCCCTATCAAGTAAAAGCGAAGTCATCAGACCTCGCTTTTTAAATGTCTTTAAAGTTATAGAGTTGCGGATAGTGATCGCACTCGGGATTTTTAGGATGGCAGATGGCACGTCCAAAGTAAATCATGGCCTGATGGGCTGGCAGCCAACGTTCCGGCGGAAGGACATCCATAACTCGCTTTTCTACCTCTAGTGGCGTTGCCGACTTTTTAACGATATCATGGTGCTTGCAGATGCGCTCCACATGGGTATCAACAGCAAAGGCTGGAATACCAAAGCCCACACTCATGACTACATTGGCTGTCTTGCGACCAACTCCGGCCAGACTTTCCAATTCTGCCCGCGTTTGTGGTACTTGACCGTCAAAGTCGTCCAAAAGCTGCTGGGCGCATTTCTTCAAAAACTTGGCCTTGTTTCGATAGAGACCCAGACGGGAGATGTATTTAGCAATGTCTGCTTCACCAGCAGTAGCCATATCCCGCGGACTTGGATAGGCTTCAAACAGAGCCGGCGTTGCCTTATTGACCGCAGCATCTGTCGTCTGAGCCGACAGCATGACCGCTACCAAAAGCTCAAAGTGATTGCGAAAATCCAGACTGGGCTT
Organism: Streptococcus sp. CCH8-C6; assembly: GCF_001557225.1. NCBI lineage: Bacteria > Bacillati > Bacillota > Bacilli > Lactobacillales > Streptococcaceae > Streptococcus > Streptococcus sp. CCH8-C6. Next base: position 204,674 of record NZ_LSJN01000064.1, on the reverse strand, counting down.
GGCGTCAGGGAAAAGAGCAATAATCTCTTCAATCACATGACGAGCCCGTTTTTTTGATAAAACCATGATTCTTCTTTCTATGATTGAGATAGATTTATTATATCATGAAAGGAAGAAGCATCCAAAAAACTTGATTGAGAAAGCAGCTGTTCTTAATACTTTACAAACCTAACTCTCCATACGCCTTCCGGTAGCCAATCTGCAAGATTTGGTTATCTCGAACCAGAAGCGGTCGTTTAATCAGCATGCCGTCTGTCGATAATAAATCAGCAGCTTCCTGGGCTGTCAAATGCGGAACTTTTTCTTTGAGACCCAGTTCACGGTATTTGAGACCACTGGTATTGAAAAAAGACTTGAGCTCAAAATCCGAGTTCTGGATCCAGTCTAGGAGTTGGTCCCGGCTAGGTGTATTTTGGACAATATCCACTGCCTCAAAATCCACTCCTAATTGATTGAGCTCAGCCTTGGCCTTGCGGCAGGTAGAGCATTTTGGGTATTCGATAAATTGTAACATTGTTTTTCCTCCGTCCCTATGATAGCCCAGCTAGCTCCTTCTTGTCAAGCCGAGACTCATTAGAAAAAGCCGACAAGTGAAAGGCTCATCGGCTGCTACAGACGCATTCCATAAAGAAACACTGTCTATTTCTCGATTATTTTTTAATCAAACGCACGCGCACAATATTGTCGCTATTCTCAAATTTATCAACCAGCTCCTGAATCTTGCTTTCGTCTGACTCATCCAAATCCAGCAAAGTATAAGCATAATCACCCTTGGAACGATTGATGATATTGTCGATATTGATATTTAAATCACTGACCGCTGTTGAAATCCGAGCCACAATATTCGGTACATTTTTGTTAATCAGGGTAATCCGATAAGGCGCTGAGAGAGCCTGACGGACATTAGGGAAATTCACAGAGTTGATAATCTCGCCTGTTTCCATGAAGCGACGAATAGTCTTGCCGGCCATGATGGCACAGTTGAGCTCAGCTTCTTCGGTCGATCCACCCAGATGCGGAAAGACTGTAATCTGCGGATGACGGAGTAGCTCTTCTACACCAAAGTCTGTGATATAACGCTTGACTACACCAGCTTCTAAGGCATCAAAGAGGGCAGTATTATCCACCAGCTCACCACGGGCAAAGTTGATGAGGGTTGTTCCCTTTTGCATGAGACCAAAAGCAGCCTGATCAAAAGTAGCGCGTGTATCATCAGTCAGGGGCACATGGATAGTGATATAATCACTCTTTTCAAAGATTTCCTTAATGTCTGCTACCCGCTTGACATGGCTAGAGATATTCCAAGCCGTTTCAATGGATACATAAGGATCATAGCCAAGGACATTCATCCCCAGACGATAGGCATCGTTAGCAATACGGCCGCCGATAGCTCCTAACCCAATGACTCCCAAAGTCTTCTCTGCAATCTCTGTCCCAGCAAACTGCTTCTTACCAGCTTCCACTTGCTTGGGAACATCATCACCAGAAAGGCCATTAGCCCAGCTGTTAGCTGCGATATAGTCACGTGCAGATAGGAGAATAGAAGCCAATACTGCTTCTTTTACCGCATTGGCATTAGCTCCTGGCGTATTGAAGACTACAATCCCCTGAGCCGTTGCCTGGTCGACAGGAATATTATTGGTTCCTGCACCTGCTCGTGCAATGGCTTTGAGCTTGCTTGGAAATTCCTGTCCATGCAGGTTTTGACTGCGCAGGATATAAGCATCTGGATTGTCCGACTTATCTCCGTCAATCTGAAAAGCATTGCCCAGCTCCTTAAGTCCGATTTGATTGATATTGTTAAAGGTTTTGACACTAAAGACCATAATTTCCCTCTCTTAAGAATTTTCTTCTTCAAATTTCTGCATAAAGGCAATCAAGTCCTTGACACCTTGGAGCGGAAAAGCATTGTAGAGACTAGCTCTCATGCCGCCTACGCTGCGGTGCCCCTTGATATTCTTGAATCCCGCTGCTGCAGCCTCTTTGTTAAATTTGGCGTCCAGCTCTTGGCTAGGAGACACAAAGGGAATATTGGCGACTGAGCGCTGCTCCTTATAACGGACTGGACTGCGGTAAAAGTCTGACTGCTCAATGAAGTCGTACAAAAGGCCAGATTTTTCACGATTACGCTTTTCCATTTCTGCTACGCCACCTAGCTCCTTAACCCACTCAAAGACCAGTTTGGCCATATAGATGGCAAAAGTCGGTGGTGTATTGTAAAGAGAGCCATTGTCCGCCTGAATGCGGTAATCCAACATGCTAGATAGAACTGGTTCGTCATCTAGCAGGTCTTCTCGGATGATGACAACTGTCACGCCGGCAGGTCCAATATTCTTCTGAGCCCCAGCATAAATCAAACCAAAATCCTCTACTCGGTACTGAGCAGCAAGAATATTAGAAGACATGTCCGCCACAATCGGCACGCCATTAGTCGCAGGAAGGTCATAAATAGCCGTTCCTTCGATGGTATTATTGGTTGTCAGATGCACATAAGCCGCCTGCGGATCAATATCCTTTTCATCAAAAGAAGGAATTTCCGTGTAATTTAAATCCTCTGACGAAGCCAAAAGAATAGGCTCAAATGGAATGAACTTAGACAGCTTGACTGCTTCAGTGTAAGCTTTCTTTCCCCAAGATCCAGCCACTAAGTAGTAGGCCTTGCCGCCTTGGGCTAGATTAAGGGGAATCATACTAAACTGGGTAGAAGCTCCCCCCTGCAGAAAGAGGACGCGGTAATTGTCCGGAATATCCATGAGCTCACGCAGCAAGCTCTCAGCTTCTTTGATAATATCGTCAAATTCTTTGGATCGGTGGGACAGCTCCATCACACTCATGCCACTTTGGGCATAGTCTAAAAACTCAGCCTGAGCTTTTTTCAAGACTTCCTTGGGCAATACTGCCGGTCCAGCAGAAAAATTGTAAATCGTCATATCCTACCTCCAAAATTTATTTTGTATATCATATCACAAAGTTTAGAAAATATCTATTTTATTTCAGAAATCTAGCACTTTTTTAGCCAATTCCCGAACATTATTAATTTATGGACAAACGAAATCTGCTGTCTAATCTAGCTAACAAAAAAATCCTGAGTTTAAGTCAGGATTAAATAGTCTTACTAAAAAGCTGAGTTGCGCTTTTTCCAATTCTAAAAGAGACAACTGGTTGTATTGAGAAATTTCTGAGAGTCTACCAATCCTTATTTTCATGATAAACCGCATAGAGCTCGCTCTTGTTCCTGCCGTATTTCTTCGCCACTTCCTTGATGGCCTGATTTTTTTTGCTGCCGGCTTCAACTAAAAGATCAATTTCAGCTAGGATCTGCTCTTGAGATATGTCTTGAGGAGCATCTTCTGTCGCCCCAGCTACAATCAAGAGACACTCTCCTTTAGGCGGATGTTCAGCCGTATAGGCCAACAGCTCTGAAATCAGCCCTCGCTGATACTCCTCATGAATCTTAGTCAGCTCGCGCACCAAGACGACTTGGCGGTCACCATAAACCGCCAGCATATTTTCCAGCGTCGCCCGAACCCGATGAGGGGATTCGTAGAAAATCTGAGTCTCAGGATAGGACTTTTTGCTAATGAAAAATTCCTTCTGCTGGCCAGCCTTTCTAGGCAGGAAACCATAGAAAATATGCGGTTGGGGGGCCAATCCGCTAGCAATCAAGGCTGTTATTCCAGCGCTAGGACCAGGAATCGGCACTACAGCAATTCCAGTTTCTAGCGCTGCCTGAACCAAATCATGTCCAGGATCAGAAATGCTGGGCAGACCAGCATCTGAAACCTGGGCTATATCATTTCCGCTTTGAAGCATGTCCAAGAGAACTGGAATTTTCTCCTTGGCATTGTGCTCATGAAAGCTGATCTGTTTAGTCTCAATCCCAAAATGCTTGAGCAGAAGGCCCGTATTTCTCGTATCTTCAGCCGCAATCCTGTCAACCTCTTTCAAGGTATTGACCATGCGGATGCTCATATCATCCAGATTGCCGATAGGAGTCGCGACCAGATAGAGTTTGCCGTAGGCAGTTTCGCCCTTAAAACTTTTTTGAACCTGCATCACTACTCCCTAAATAACAATTCATCGCAGAACATGCATTCTGCATCATTCTCCCGGCGCTGACCGTAGAAATCCGTACAGACATGAAAGCCGTCATAGTAAAGCTTACGCAGATTATCTCGGTTTTTCTTGGTCTTGGCCGGAGCTTCCTTCTCCACCTCTCCCAAGCGCTCCCTCAACTTGTCATTTTCCAGATGCAGAGCAATATTTTCCTCTACCACACTCTTGAGATTTTTCTTGACAGCCTCCACCTCAGCAAGGGTCACTAAAAGCGTCTGTGAAAAATCATCCAAGGCGTCAAATAAGTCTTTTTTATCCATTTTATACTCCTGTGCTGCCTCTTTTTACTTTCCCTTCAAAGTCATATATTCTAAAGCGTTTTGAAAAGATACATTGGCCCGCCACATCTTCCGAGCTAGCAAAAGCAGCTCCAAGGCCTGTCGACCGTTTTCTGTTGCTATCTCTTTATAAAATAACACTTCCAAGAGCTTGAAGACCTGTTCCTGCTTCTCCTTATCATCAGCCAGCTTTGCTAGACGCGAAACCTGCAGAAATGCCTGACTAGAGCGAGTCTGAAAATCCTTGACAAAGCGCTCGCATTCGCTGACTAATTCAAAAAAGGCGTTATTATGAGCCAAGCTTTCCGCTTCTGACTGAGTCTGACTATAAGCAGCTAGTAGCTCCGCTCGACTTTTAATCAAGCCATCCTGTTCCAAACTGTGCTGCAGAGCAGCTGTATTTTTCAAGAAATGATAAACCTGAGTCCGACTTCGAATCGTCGGCAGAATCAGCTGTTCATCAGCAGTCAGAAGAAAGATATAAATCTCACTCTGCGGTTCCTCAATGACTTTGAGCAAGGAATTGGCTGCATTGACGTGCATCCGATCCGCATCGCAGATAATGAAAACCTGCCGACTGCCTTCTAAGCCACTTTGAGAGAAGTTTCGGACCAGCTCCCGAACTCGGTCTGTTTTAATAATGTTATTAACCGGTCGCACCACCGTTACATCAGAAAAATCTTCTGCTGCAATCAAATGGCAAGTACGACAGGACTGACAAGGCCAGATGCCCTGCTTATTCTCACAAAAGAGACTCTGGGACAGGATTTGGGCCATTTCAAAACTGCCAAAAGCTCCGGTAAACAAGTAGGCATGACTAAGCCGCCCCTGTTCCAGAATATGCTGAAACTGCTCAAACAAGCTGGGCTGGCTTTGCTGTAAATCTTTTATCTTCATGACAGATTCCCAAATCGTTCCTGAATGATGGCCAAACTATCAGCCACTACCTTATCTAGTGGTTGACTGGCATCCACCTTGATGAAGCGCTCAGGCTCTTTGTCAAGAATCGCCAAATAGCCCTGCCGAACCCGCTCGTGCAGGTCTAAACCTTCCAGATCAAGCCGATTCACCTCTCGGCTCTCACTCTTAGCAATCCGTGCCAGCCCTTCTTCCACATCAATATCAAAATAGAGGGTCAAATCAGGCTTAAGTCCATCTGTCGCAAACTGATTGAGCCATTCAATATCTGCCACATCCAGACCCCGTCCGTAGCCCTGATAGGCCACTGAACTATCAATAAAACGGTCCATCAAGACGATTTTCCCTTGCGCCAATGCTGGCAAAACCCGCTCAGCCAAGTGCTGGCGGCGGCTGGCAATGTACAGCAAGAGCTCAGTCTTAGCATCCATAGCCGTATGACTAGGTTCCAAAATCACTTCGCGAATGGCCTCCGCAATCTGGACGCCGCCCGGCTCCCGCGTCGTAATAAGACCAGTGCCATAATTTTTCAAAAAAGGAAGCAAGGCTTCCAACACACTCGACTTTCCAGCCCCTTCCGGACCTTCCAACGAAATCAAAATACCATTTTTCATCTTTACTTTTAATCTCTAACTTCTATTTTTTGTTCTTTATAAGAAAATGCAGATAAGACTTGCCCTAAAGCTTGATATAAGCTACTTTTACAGCATGTCCAAACGGCTGAGCAACCTGATAAGAGCCGAATTCGTCAGCTCATTATTTTCATCCTACTCTTTTTTATCTATTGTTTATTTTACCAAAAAAAAAGCTAAAAGCCCATCATAAGAAAAGACTTTAAAAATTTTTTCAAAGTGTTTCACAAAGGCTAAATTTTTGATAAAATATATTCAGAATAAATTTCTGGAAATAGATTTAGGAGGATGTTATGTTTAAATTAAAAAACGTACTGGCCATCATTTTTGGGGCTGGAATTTTTTCTTTTGGGATTCATTATTTGGTCATTCCCTTTCACTTATATGAAGGTGGCGCGACAGGTCTGACCTTGATTGCCTACTATCTATTTAAAATCCCTGTCTCGACGACCAACCTGATTATTAACATTCCTCTCTTTATTATTGCTTGGAAGCTACTGGGCTCGCGAACCCTCTACCTCAGCATTCTAGGGACCTTCTCCGTATCTGCTTGGCTCAAGATTTTTGAAATCCTACCTGCCTCCAAACACCTGCAAAACTATTTCCTCTCAGCTCTGGACGGGGATGTTTTACTGGCCTGTCTTGGAACAGGGATTGTTTTAGGGATTGGACTGGGCATCATCTTCAATGCTGGCGGAACAACTGGCGGTACTGATATTGTAGCCCGCATCTTTAATAAATACACTAGCATTTCCATGGGCAAACTCATGCTGACTGTTGATTTTGTGGTCATCACCTTGGTTCTCCTTGTTTTCAAAGACCTACGCATGGTGTCTTATACCCTGATGTTTGTCTTTATCACCTCGCGCGTCATTGACTTGATTGCAGAAGGAGGCTTTGCCGGCAAAGGATTCCTTATCGTTACCAGCAAACCGGCAGAACTGGCTGAAGCTATCAATAACAAGCTGGATCGTGGAGTGACCTTCCTCAAGGGGCAAGGCTTCTATAGCAAGCAGGATCTCCAGATTGTCTACTGTGTTGTTTCCCGTAATGAAATGCAGCAAATGAAGAAACTCATTAACCAAGTCGATCCATTTGCCTTTACAACTATTACCGAAGCCCATGAGATTTTGGGCGAAGGCTTTACTTTAGATGCTAACAAACAACCTATTGTACGTTAAAAACCTCATCCATGATGAGGCTTTTTTATCGCTTATAAGGCTTTTGCTGAAGTGTGTGTAATATCAGCCAGTTCAATAGCATGCTCCTCAAATTTTTTCTTGAGAAGCGCCGTATCTATATTACCAGCTAACTGTACTTCAATGATAATTTTTCCATCCTTGCGTGGGATATTGACGGTATTGGAGATGTTGAGATTTTCTTCCACCAGAAGACGGATAATCTGCTCAAGAACCCCAACCTTATTCTCAGTGACAAAGCGCAGACGGACTCCCTCTTCACCATAGCCAGATACTTCTAAGAAGGCTTTGAAAATATCACGGTCAGTAATAACCCCGTAAAGTTGCTCATTGTCCACGACAGGAAGGATACCAATCTTATTTTTCAGCATCAGATAGGTCGCATCTTCCAGACTGGCAAACTGAGAAATCGTGACCACATCACGAATCATAACATCACCAACCTTGGTTTTGTTGAGAAGATAATTCATCTCGTAAATGGACAGACTCGTTGCCTTAGATGGACTAGCTTCTGCAATCGTTCCTTCTGTCACCAGTCCCACTAGTTGGTCATTCTCAATCACCGGCAGCCGGTGGAGTTTCTGCTCACGCATCATATCTGCTGCATGAGCAATCGTAGTATTTGGGCTGATATAAACCACCTTACGCGTCATAAAATCTTTAACTGCCATAAAAGGTCCCTCTACTTCCTATCCATAATTCTTATACTTATTATACTTTATTTTGAAGCTGATTTCAAACGCTTCCAAGGCCTTTGCCTAAGTTTTCAAAATTTAGAAAAATCCCGCGATTGGAAAAATTGAAGATAGGAAATGGCTAACTAAACTATTTTAAGCATCTAAGATAAGAAAAAGGTCCATTGGACCTTTTCTAAATGTTAAGTTACTATCGCAACTTTCTATCAACAACCTAAAAATGTCTCCCAGACATTTTAAAGAAAACTCACTACCGCGAGTTCCTATTTGCAACCTGAAACAATCCCCCGGGCATCTTGACGAAAACCTTGTTTTCTTTATCTGCAACTTAAAAAGGTCCATTGGACCTTTTTAACCACCTAGATATGCTTTGCGGACTTCGTCAGAAGCGAGGAGTTCTTGGCCTGTTCCGGACAGAACAATTTTACCTGTTTCAAGAACATAACCACGGTCGGCGATAGAGAGAGCCTTGTTTGCATTTTGCTCAATCAAAAGAACTGTTGTGCCTTGCCGCTGGATATCTTGGATAATATCGAAGATTTCCTGGATAAAGATTGGCGCCAAGCCCATAGAAGGCTCATCCAAGAGCAAAAGCTTAGGTGTAGACATCAGAGCCCGTCCCATAGCCAGCATCTGCTGCTCACCACCTGAAAGGGTTGCAGCATCTTGGTTTTTACGCTCTTCCAAGCGTGGGAAACGAGAGAAGACCTTTTTGAGATTGGCTTGATTTTCTTCTCGCTTTGTTTTGAGAAAGGCGCCCATTTCCAAATTTTCCAAAACGGTCAGACCCGGAAAGACATGACGGCCTTCTGGTACTTGCGAAAGTCCAGCTGCTACGATTTTTTGAGCAGGAACTTTTTGAATTTCATTACCTACAAATTCAATTTTACCAGCACTTGGACGAACCAAGCCTGAAATCGTGCGGAGAATGGTCGTTTTCCCAGCGCCATTGGCACCAATCAGAGAAACGACTTCTCCTTCGTTTACTTCAAAGCTGACATCACGAACAGCCTGAATCATGCCATAATGGACAGAGAGATTCTCAACTTTAAGCATGGACATTAGGATTCACCTCCTAGATAAGCTTCAATAACGCGTTTGTCATTCTTGATTTCATCAGGTGTTCCGTGCGCAATCAAGCGGCCGTACTCCAGCACATAGATGCGCTCAGTAACTTCCATTACCAAACTCATGTCATGCTCAATCAGCATGATAGTAATGTTAAATTCGTTTTTAATCCGTCGAATCAATGCAGTCAGCTCAGCTGTCTCCTGAGGGTTCATTCCCGCAGCCGGTTCATCCAAGAAAAGAATCTTAGGCTCCGTTGCCAAGGCCCGAACAATTTCCAAGCGGCGCTGCTGACCATAAGCTAAGTTCTTAGCCAAGGTTTCTGCTTCCTTGTCCAAGTCAAAAATTTTCAGCAACTCCAAAGCCTTAGCTTTGAATTCTTCTTCGTTTTTGTAGTAGGCTGGCAGGCGGAGGAAAGAAGCCAACACATGAGCCTTATGATGATTACCAAAGGCGATCAGAACATTATCCAAAACACTAAGGTCCTTAAAGAGCCGGATGTTCTGGAAGGTCCGCCCTAGCCCTAAAGAAGCAATCTTGTAAGGTACCTTACCATTGAGCAAATGACCATCTAGTGTCACTGTCCCTTCACTAGGCTCATAAACACCGGTTAGGAGGTTGAAAAGAGTCGTTTTTCCTGCACCATTAGGGCCAATCAGACCAACCAGCTCGCCCTCGTTGAGTTCCAAGGTCACATCGCTAACAGCAGTCAAGCCACCAAAGTTTTTAGTTAGATTTTTCACATCAAGAAGTGCCATTATTCTTTGACCTCCTTATTCTTTTTGAAGAGCTTAGACAAGCTGAGCTCCCAAGTTCCTAAAAGTCCGCCAGGACGGAAAATCATGACCAAGATCAAGGCCAAAGAATAGACAATCATCCGAATGCTGGATACATCCTGTAGCAACATATTGAGAACTCCCAATACTACTGCAGCCACAATGGTTCCAGTCATCGATCCTAGACCACCAAAAACGACAATAATCAAGATATTGATAGTGTTGGTAAAGGAATAGTCCTTAGGAACAACTGATCCAACAAAGCCAGCTTGAAGAGAACCAGCAATAGAAGCCGTGATAGCTCCTAAAACAAAGGCTGTCACTTTGATTCTAGTAGTGTTAACCCCGACAGACTCAGCAGCAATTTCATCCTCACGAACAGACAGAGTGCTGCGGCCAATAGGACTGCGCAGGAAATTCAAGGTCAAAATAGTTGTGATAACAACAAAGACATAGACCATCTGCCAAGAAGTAAAGGGTGGAATGGATAGGATACCAGCTGCGCCATTCGTCAAAGTACCGCCATTAATAATTAGAATCCGGATAATCTCTGAGACACCAAGAGTCGCAATCGCAAGATAGTCCCCTTTAAGACGCAGGGTTGGCAAACCAACTGCCAAAGCCACAATACCAGCAATGACAGCTCCCGCCAGCATAGCAATAAAGAAAGCTCCATAAGTTGGCGATTTAGAGCCAATAATGGCTACAGCGTAGGCACCGATTGCCATAAAACCAGCATGGCCAAGAGAAAATTGACCTGAGAATCCGACAATGAGATTGAGCCCGACCGCCAGAATAATATTAATCCCGATCTGTTCTAAGATTTGAATATAAAAAGCATTGAGAACACCGGCACTAACCAATACTGTCATCAGCAAGTAGCCGATTAAGACAAGGCCAAGCCAGAAAATATTTACCTTTAAATTCTTTTTCATACCTTACACCTTCTCTTTCACATTTTTACCGAGGATACCAGCTGGACGGATCAGAAGAATGACAATCAAAATCGCATAGACAATGGCATCACGGAAATCAGATAGTCCAAGCGCTGTCGCAAAAGTTTCCAAAAGACCAATAACAAAGCCACCAAGCGCAGCACCAGGAATGATTCCAATACCACCGAGAACGGCTGCTACAAAGGACTTAATACCTGGAGTCATCCCCATCAAAGGCTCCAATGAATTATAGTAAAGGGCAATCAGGACGCCAGCAGCTCCTGCAAGAGCTGACCCCAAAGCAAAGGTGAAGCTGATTGTCCGATTGACATTGATTCCCATGAGCTGGGCAGCATCACTATCTACAGATACAGCTCGCATAGCCTTACCCATCTTTGTCTTCTGCACGATGAACTGCAGAGCCACCATGAGGAAAATCGAAATTCCCAAAATCAGCAGCTGAATATTTGAGATAGAAATCGGCCCTAAGTTAAAGCGTACTGTTTTAATAACCTGCGGGAAGGAACTGGTATTGGCACCGACAAAGAAAATCATGCCATACTCGAGGAGAAAAGAAACCCCAATGGCTGTAATCAAAGCCGCAATCCGAGTCGAATTTCTCAGAGGACGATAGGCTAAAAACTCAATAAGCACACCGAGAATCGCTGTCCCAATCATCGCTAAAATGAGAGAAAGGAAGAAATTAAACTTCAGGATATTAATCAAGTAATAACCCATAAAGGCACCAATCATATAGATATCGCCATGAGCAAAGTTAATCAGCTTAATAATCCCATAAACCATGGTATAACCCAAAGCCAGAAGCGCATAAACACTACCCAGGATTAGACCGTTGACTAATTGTTGGAGCATTAGACACCACTCTTTCTATAATAAAATAAGGAATGGGACAAAAATCAGCAGACTAGGTCGTGATTTTATCATCCCACTCCCAAAATACGAATAATAGTTGATTGAGAAACGAAGAAAATAGATTATAAAACAATACTCTTTCAAATCCGTAGATTCAGAAAGAAATCATCTACTAATTTGCTCAAGCAACTAAAAATAGAAAACAAGTCAAAGACTGGGATAGCCCCAGCCTCGTAACTATTATTCCGCTTTAACTGTTTCTACAGTATCTACTTGACCGTCTTTCAAGCCAATCATCAAAGCTGTTTTCACTGGATTGTGATCTTTATCAATAGTGATTGAACCAGTTACTCCATCGAAATCTTTAAGCTTAGCCAAGTTGTCTTTGATATCTACAGAAGTTTTAGCACCTTTAGCTGCTTCTGCTGCCATATAAACAGAGTCATATGCCAGAGCTGCAAACATAGAAGGCTCTTCTTTGTACTTAGCTTTGTATGCTTCAATAAACTTCTTAGCTTTTTCTGACATTTCACCAGAAGTTGTAAAGCCAGATACATAGTAAACATTTGTCGCTGCAGCAGGAGTTGCTTGCTCAACGAACTTAGCATCACCAAAGCCATCAGGACCAACGATTGTTTGGTCAATACCCAAACCACGCGCTTGATTGACAATTTTACCAGCTTCTGTATAGTAACCTGGAACAACCAGAGCGTCAAATTCTTTGCCCTTAATCTTTGTCAAAGCAGCCTGGAAGTCTGTATCCTTGGATTGGAAGGTTTCAGTTGCTACAATCTCACCCTTGAATTCCTTCTTGAAAGCATCCGCCATTCCTTTAGCGTAGTCACTAGATTGGTCGTAGTAAAGAACGACTTTCTTAGCTTTCAAGTTATCAGTAACATACTTAGAAATGATTTTACCTTGGTAGCTATCAATGAAGGTTGCACGGTAAAGATAATCTTGCTTGTTGGTCAGGTCATCCTGTGTCGCACTTGGTGTAATGATTGGTACACCTGCTTTAGCAGCATTTGCAGTAGCTGAAGCTGTCGCTCCAGAAGTCGCAGGGCCAATGATTGCATTTACCTTGCTTTGGGTAACCAAGCTAGTAGTGATGGTAGATGCTTCAGCAGTTTCTGATTTGTTATCCTTATCAGTAACTTCAATCTTCTTGCCATCTACGCCACCAGCAGCGTTGATTTCATCAACTGCCAACTGAGCACCATGTTGTTCAGCTGTACCGTAGGCTGCTACTTCACCTGATTCTTCAAAGTTAAAACCAAATTTAATCGTATCGCCAATTTCTGTACCAGTTGCTGTTGAGTTGTTATTGGATACTTCTCCACAAGCTGCGAGAAGAGCCGCACTAGCAAAAGCTACTAAGGATAGTGCAAATTTTTTCTTCATTCCGAAATCTCCTTAAGTGATTTGATTGATGATATAGTAAGAATATATCGAATTATCTGACAATTGTCAACCCCTTATAGAAATTTTATCAAATGATAACGTTTTCTTGCTCTCTATACAGGCTTCCAACAAAGTTTTGATCTAGTTCTTTTATGTGAGATATCCGAACTTGCTTAACATAGCGTTCCTTGGGCAGATTCTCCTGTAAGTTCTGGGCGTCCTCTTGATTGACATAGAGATGCAGATAACGATGCTTCTTAGAATGATAAATGATATCACCGAAGTTAGCCAGCTTTTTGGCATCTCGATTATAGTAAAGATAGACAATCAAGCCCACTCTTTCTTCTCTTTCTATCATAAAACTCCTTTCCGGTCCATGTAGTTCTTAGATGATTATAGCAAAGATATATCAAAAAAACTAGCCCTCAAAAGCTTTATGATTAGCTTAAAACACCTAAACTTGCTAGCTTGTCAGATTCAAAACAGCAAAAAAGGAGCCGCTTTTGGCTCCTCCTCTGTTAGCTCAGATTGCTATTTTCCATGATTTCGTCAATAAAGCCGTATTCCAAGGTTTCTTGAGCGCTCATCCAGTAATCGCGTTCTGCATCCTTGTGGATTTGCTCAACGGACTTGCCAGAGTTTTCAGCCAAGATTTTTTCCAAGGTATTCCGAGTTCTAAGCAAGTGCTCAGCTACAATGGCCATATCTGTTTGCTGGGTACCACTTCCGGCTCCTCCCATTGGCTGGTGAATCAGATATTCTGCATTTGGCAGCATGAATCGTTTGCCCTTGGCACCACTGGAAGCAATGATTGTTCCCATGCTGGCAGCTACACCCATAACAATGGTCTGAACATCAGACTTGATGAAGTTCATAGTATCCACAATGGCCAGACCTGCTGAGACAGATCCGCCCGGCGTATTTACATAGAGATAAATATCTTTAGTATTGTCCTGTGCATCCAAGAAAAGGAGCTGGGCAATGACAGAATTAGCCATATTATCCTCTACTGGGCCAGTCAGCATGATAATGCGGTCTTTTAATAGCCGGGAGTAAATATCATAGGAGCGTTCTCCTCGGCTGGTTTGTTCAATAACTACAGGAATCATAGTTTTCTCTCTTTCTCTTTTTAAATTTTTCTATCAAACTAGGGAATAGAATTTCAAATTACGGAACTATTATATCCTTTTGGTCAAAAAAGGTCAAATAGAAACTTTTACTTAGTACCGAAAAGACGATCTCCTGCATCTCCCAGTCCTGGTACGATATATCCATGGTCATTGAGATGGTCATCCAGGGCAGCTGTGAAAATATCAACATCTGGATGAGCTTCCTGCAAGGCTTCTACTCCTTCAGGCGCTGAAACCAAGCAGACAAATGTAATGTGGCTAGCACCACGCTTCTTCAGAGAATCCACAGCCAAGATAGCAGAACCACCCGTAGCCAACATTGGATCTACAACGAAAATTTGACGTTGGTCAATATCTTCTGGCAGCTTGACCAGATATTCAACCGGCTTCAAGGTTTCCTCATCACGGTACATTCCGATATGGCCGACCTTAGCTGCTGGAACCAAGCTCAGAAGTCCATCCACCATGCCAATACCAGCCCGCAAGATTGGAACAATAGCTAATTTTTTCCCTGCAATCTGCTTTTGGACTGTTTTCGTAATCGGTGTTTCAATTTCTACATCTTCAAGTGGTAAATCGCGCAAAACCTCATATCCCATGAGCATTGCGATTTCATCAACTAATTCACGAAAAGCCTTGGTAGAGGTATCTGTACGACGCAAGATAGACAGTTTGTGCTGAATTAGTGGATGAGCGATAACTTCAAGTTTTCCCATGATTGGATTTCCTTCTTTCAATTTATTCTTCTTATTATATCAAAAAAATAGTGAAAAGGCTTGCCATAAGCAAGCCTTTTCAAAGATTTTCTTCACCTTACAGCCATTCTCTATAGCGCTTGATATAAAGGTGTTTAACAAGGGTTACACTAACCATATAAAGCGCAATAATCAAGAAAAGAAAAAGGAAATAAGTGCCATTTAGCGGAGCTGTCTTCAAAACTGACGCAAAGAGACTGTATGGCAAGGAAGTAACAAAGAGAGCTGCCGCCATAGTGGTAACAATGACAGACAAAGCAGGACGGCTTTGCACAAATGGCAGCTTAGGTGAGCGCAGCATGTAGATAACCATGGTCTGGGTCCACATGGACTCAATGAACCAGCCTGTTTGAAAAAGAGTGATAAAAGTCTCTGCCTGTCCACTACCTGCTTGATAGCTACCTCCTGTTATCATAGGCACGATAATGAAGTAGAGCACCAAATAGGTCAAAACATCAAAAACGGATGAAATCGGTCCAATCCAAGCCATAAAACGGTTAATGGAAGTGGCTGACCAGATATGAGGTCTCTTGAGAAATTCACTATCCACATTATCAAAGGGCAGAGCGATACAAGACAGGTCATAAACTAGATTGAGGACAATCAGATGAACTGGTGCCATAGGAAGAAATGGCAAAAAGATACTGGCGAAGAGAAGAGAAAATATATTCCCAAAATTGGAACTGACTGTCATCTTAATGTACTTGGTCATGTTGGCATAGACCTTGCGCCCTTCTACCAGCCCTTTCTCCAGAACCATTAGGTCCTTGTCCAGCAGAATGACATCTGCCGTTTCCTTGGCAATATCGACAGCTGTATCAACAGAAATACCCACATCTGCTACCTTCATAGAAGGTGCATCATTGATACCATCACCCATGTAGCCAACCTTGTGGCCATTAGCCTTGAGTTGGAGAATGATCCGAGCTTTTTGGTCAGGTGAGAGCTTGGCAAAGACTGTTGTATCCTCCACTGCCTGACTCAATTCTTCATCAGATAAGGCATCTACCTCTACACCCAGCAAGATATTGTCTACATTTAACCCAACCTTTTCACAGACTGCCTGGGTTACCTTATCATTATCACCCGTCAAAATCTTAGTAGCAACGCCGTACTCAGCCAAGGTTTCAATAGCTGGAGCTGCAGATGACTTAGGTGGATCTAGAAAGGCCAGATAGCCCGTCAAAATCATGTCGGACTCATCCTTGACTTCATAGTCGTAATCTTCTTCTAAATCTGACTTGTAGCTAACACCAAGCACACGCAGCCCTTGCTCATTGAGTTGAGCCACTTCCGAAAGGATTTCCTGACGAATCTCCTCAGTCAATTCTGTAATGCGTTTCTTGTATTCTACATGGCTAGAGATAGCCAGCATTTCCTCCAAGGCCCCCTTGGTCACCATGCTGATAACATCCTCATCATCCTTAACGATAACGCTCATACGACGACGCTCGAAATCAAAGGGCAGTTCATCAATTTTCTTAAAGGTTTGATCTAGATTACGGACAATCTCATGCTTTTCTGCTTCTTTCTCCGTCCGATTAATAATAGCCCGATCCATGAGGTTTTTGAGACCCGTTTGATAGTAGGAATTGAGAAAAGCACGACGGAGCACTGCCAAGTCCAAATCACCATGAATATCCAGAGGGTATTCCAAGACAATCTCGTCTTGGGTCAGTGTACCAGTCTTATCCGTACAAAGGATATCAATAGCTCCTAGGTCCTGAATAGCGTTCAGCTTCTTAATCACGACCTTTTCCTGAGCCATGATAATAGAACCTTTAGCCAGGCTCGCTGTGATAATCATAGGCAGCATTTCTGGAGTCAGGCCGACTCCAACACTGAGAGCAAAGACACCTGCTTCCAGCCAGTCACCGTCAGTCAGACCGTTTATGAAGAACACGACCGGAACCATGACGAGCATCAGACGAATCAAAAGCCAGGAGATACTATTCATCTCGCGCTCAAAAGAGGTCGGCTCGTCGTAAGTATTCAGCGTCTGCTCAATAGCTCCCATCATGGTCTCGTCGCCAACCACCAGCACCAGAGCTGTGGCTCTTCCGGAAATAACGTTGGTTCCCATAAAGGCCAGCGACTCTGTTTCTAAAAGGCTATCGAGATTTTGTTCATCTGACTTGATCAAACAGACCTTTTCTACTGCATCGCTTTCCCCTGTCAGACCAGACTGCTGAACAAAGAAATCACGCGAATCAAGCAGCAGTACATCTGCAGGAATCATGTCTCCAGCACTAAGTTTGATGATGTCTCCTACAACAAGCTCATCAATCGGCAGTTCCTGCTCTGCTCCTTCACGGATAACCGTAGCCGTGTTGACAATCAGCCGAGACAAATTACTAGCAGCGCGGTCGCTCCGCAATTCCTGAACAAAACGAATACCTCCAGAAATCAAGACCAGAACGACAATGATGATGGAAGTTGTCGGATCTTCCTCTCCGGGCTTAGCCAGCCAGACATTGGTCACTAAAGACACCAGAGCAATTACTAGTAATATAACCGTAAAGGGGTTGATAATAGATTCGTAAATTTTTTTTAGAATAGAGTCTTCCTGACCCTTTGTGATGATATTTTCCCCATAGAGGTCACGATTTTCTTCGACCTGCTCTTCAGTCAGGCCACGAAAGGCGGTCTTGTAGAATGCCAAGGTTTCTTGTACAGGAAGCTGCAAAGCTGCAACTAATCTTTCTTTTACTGTTTTCATTGGTTTCTCCTTGATGTATGATTGATAAATTTCATACACAGGGACCAATCACTTTATAAGGACAGAACGACACAAATCAGCGATTGGCTGTGTATGTGCGGTTCCGGATAATCGTCAATTTGCATCGCGTGTCTCCTTTCTTAATTTATAAAAACAATTAAAAGTCCCATGAAGCCCGCAAGACATCAAAATTGGCATTCATCTTCTGTGTCCAATCTTGCAATTCTGGAAAATTTTCTTTTAAAGAAAATCCAATAACATCTTCACGTAAATTCCACCAATCTACAAGAGCAACTACTTGGATTGTTGCAATATTTAAAGAGAGCCCTTGCTCAGTAGCCAGTTTCTCTAACAAAGACAAACTCCGTATATTTCTCTCTTCAATTTGCTGATGTCTGTCTTTCCACCAATGTTCTTTTTCATGGAAAAATTTTTCCGCAACAATCGGCATTGTATTTTCCAAAATTCCTTCAGCAACGGACAGTATATTTAAAACATGCCATTTCTCCATTCCATTGGGGAAAAGTGAGACTTCCTGACCTAGTTCGTCTAAATATTGAGAAATTAAATCACTACCATATAACCATTCTCCACTGGAAGCTTGAAAAGCAGGAATTCTACCTAAAGGATTATCTTGATTGTGCGGTGAATTTCTATCAAAAGCCACCTGAACTTTCTGAATATCCACTTGCTCCTCTAAATGATGGTGTAAAATTGTAACATATACTTTACGCGCAAAAGGACTGGTACTAGAATACCAAAATTTCATCACTATTCCTCCTTCTTTTTTCTTGAGAGGCAGGCAATCAACTATTTACTCTCTTGAAATATTTTCAGCAAAAAAGAATACCCTGCCAATTTCTCAGCAGGGTTGTTTGCATGTCAGGTTATTCGCTTCATTGTTTTAAGCACAGATAAAACAAGCATTCACCGTTCAAGCTTTAACTCCATAAGGCGATGAAATGAGCTTAGTCTTGACCTTGGCGATCAGGACTGTTGACCAACGAGTAGTGTCTCCACTGCTTTGCGGTAGTCATCCGTATCCTTATGGTAGCCTCACCTACCGATTTTCCACTATTACTATACTCCTCTTTCAAAGGATTGTCAATCATTTTTCTCACTTGAAACAAATTTCAAAAAATTTTTGATTTATTTTGGCAGTACCTCTGCAATACGGGAGCAGATTTCTTCAACCATGGTCTCTGGAGCAGCAACATTTAAGCGGGCATGACCTTTGCCTTCTTGGCCAAAATCACTTCCTCTATTCAGGATGACCTTTGCCTCTTCTCGCAGCAGCTGAAAGAGTTGGTCATCTGTCAGACCATAATCTGAAAAGTCCAGCCAAATCAGATAAGTTCCTTGAGGCTTCATGACCCGCAGGCGCGGTGCCTCTTTGGCAAAATAATCGACTACAAAATTCACATTCTTCTCAAGAACTTCCTTAAGCTCCATCAACCAAGACCAACCGTAACGATAGGCTGCTTCTGTCGCTAAAAATCCAAGGCCAGGAATTTCATGCTGGTTGTTAGCCAGCTGGCGTTTCTTAAACTGATGTCGCAAGCTAGGATTCTCAATCACAGCATAGGAATTTTTAGTACCAGCAATATTAAAGGTCTTAGTCGCACTGGTTAAAATCAGACTAAAGTCCTTAAAGTCAGGCGAGACAGTATTGAAAGACTGATGCTCATGGCCAAACAGCGTCAAGTCTTGGTGAATTTCGTCTGAAACCAGGAGGACGCCATACTTTTGGCAGAGGCGGCCAATTTTCTCTAACACTTCCCGTTCCCAAACTCGACCTCCAGGATTATGCGGATTGCACAGAACATAAATCTTGACTTCATTATCTGCAATGTCCCGCTCTAGCTGCTCAAAGTCAATCTGAAAGAGACCGTCCTGCTCTATCAGAGAATTGGTAATAAGCTGACGATTATTGAGCTTGACACTGCGGGCAAAAGGTGGGTAAACAGGAGTGTTTATTAGAACAGCATCACCTTCCTTGGTATAGGCTTGGATAGCCGTCGAAATAGCAGGGACAACTCCTTCTATAAATACCAAGGCTTCCCTATCAAAGGTATAGTCGTGCTCATCCCGCTCCCAATCTAGCACGGCATTGACTAGCTCTTCACTGGCATAGGTATAGCCATAAACTAACTGATTAGCGTAGTCATGAACGGTTTGCTGGATTTCAGGCAGGACTTCAAAATCCATGTCTGCAATCCAAGCTGGCAGGACTTCCTTGTCCTTGTCCTTCTCCACTTCTTTCCATTTATAAGTATGATGCCCTACACGACAGGGGGCTTTTTCAAAATTATATCTTCCCATATTATTCATTCTCCAAGGCTGCTCGCAAATCGTCTACCAAATCTCGACTATCCTCAATTCCAATCGACAGGCGCAGCAAATCATCAGTTAAGCCATAAGAATGACGCACTTCCATTGGAATATCTGCGTGAGTCTGGGTCGTCGGATAGGTAATCAAACTCTCCACTCCTCCTAAACTTTCCGCAAAGGTAAAGATTTTCAGGTTATTTAGGAGATGAGGAATCTTCCTTTCGTCCACAACTTTAAAGGAAATCATACCACCCTTACCTGGATAGAGAACCTCTTTTACCGCAGGAGATTTTTTCAGAAAAGCGACTACTTCTTGTGCATTCTGAGTAGAGCGCTCCATACGGAGAGCCAATGTCTTGAGACCGCGCAAAAGCAGATAGCTGTCAAAAGGAGACAGAACCGGCCCAGTTGTATTGAGGTTATAGAATAGCTTGTCATTGATAGCAGTGTCATTGGTCATGATAGCTCCAGCCAAGACATCATTATGCCCGCCCAGATACTTGGTCGCAGAGTGCAGAACAATATCAGCTCCATCCTCCAGCGGTCTTTGATAAATGGGACTATAGAAGGTATTATCCACAATGACAGCTGCTCCTCGCTCATGAGCTGCTTGGGAAATGCGGGCAATGTCAAACTCTACCATAAGAGGATTGGTCGGTGTCTCGATATAGACAATATCTATATCCTCTGTTAGACTATTCAGAAGTTCTTCTTCTGTATTGGCATAGCTAAAGGCAAAGCGCCCTTCTGCTTCAGCTTGGGCAAACCAACGGAAAGAGCCGCCATAGAGATCCCGAACAGCCAAAACCTTACTGCCGACCGGAAAGGCACTAAAGGCCAGCACAATAGCCGACATACCAGAGCTAGTCGCTAGAGCATAATTTGCACTTTCGATAGCAGCCAGAGTCTCTTCCAAGCTAACCCGCGTTGGATTCTTGGTTCGAGTATAGTCATAACCTGTTGACTGCCCAAACTCAGGGTGCTGGTAGGTCGTTGAAAAATGCAGGGGTGTTGTTAAAGCACCGGTTGTTTCATCTTTTTTAACCCCAGCCTGAGCCAGTAGTGTATTTAATTTTACGTCCTTACTCATATTAACCTTCCAATCCTTCGCTAATATTTCACCCTCTATTGTAACATCTTTTGAAAATATTTATCTTTTTTCTTTTCAAGAGCTAGCTATAGTTTGAAACTATAATGTTGATGTTTTAAAAAAACAAAGCTAAAAATTAAAAAGCCCTGCGGCTTTTTAATAGATATGAAAGCGTCTATTTAGGATTTTGACTCTATCTTATAATTTTTCTTATAGGCATGATATTCGTCATAAGTCTCTAAAGAGGGAATGTTATTCACGTCAGACTGATACTCATCAACATGCTCATGGTATTCTTCCTTAGCAACAAATGGGTTGTTTATATAAACTTTGATATGGGTATCTGAACTACTACGCAATAGACCAGAAGAAATAACCTGATTGGTTACAATGGTATAACTGTCTTGTCCATGTTCAAAGTAAGTTATACGATGGTGTTCTGAGACTAGTAAAAGAGCTATAGTTAAAACAAAACTTGCTAAAATCCCAGTTAAAGTTAATATTAAGTTAATCAAAAACATCCAACCTCTATTTTCCTTCCTCAGTAGTAAAAACCAAACTGGAAGAACAAAAATACAAACGAAACAAAGTATATAATCTAAGAAATAGAGTCTAATAAAAGTAAAGCCCCAGAGAATAAAACTACCGTATGCAAAAACATTCCTCTTTCCTCCCTTTACATAATAAAGAACGAGGCCAGACTCTATCAATAGAGGAATCAGAATATAAGAAAGCATACTTTGGACAAAAACCAGTATGTATAAAAGCATTATTTCCTCCTAGAAATAATTTCTATTTCTATTTTATTGAAAGACAAAACTAAATAAAACAGCCTTTTGTATGATATTGTTTTATAGTAAAACAAGAGTTGCCAGACAACTCTTGTTAAATTTATTTAATTCCAAAGCGTCGTCGTAAACTAGCTGCTTTTGAACCGATAAAGCGATCCATAAGGCGAACTTTGAGCGCCAGTCCGCCATAGACAGCGAGGCCAATGCCGCCAATCAGAGCGATATAGACAAAGCTGGAAACTCGGCCGCTCGGCTGGAAGAAGAGACCGATAAGAAGCTCTGCCACCAAGACAAAGATGGTCATCAGAACTGTCAGAATCACTGACAGGAGACTCCGTTTAAAGAGGTTCTTAGGATTCAGACCTGTTACCTTGCGAATTTCCTGATACATGAGCAGGATTGGAATAATCAAGCCAACTGTTGTCGCAAGAAGAGGACCATAAGCTTTAAAAATATAAATCAAGGGTACTTGCAGCACCAGCTTGACTCCTACTCCATAGAGGAAGTAGATAATAGCTTTTCGATTTTGGAAGAGGGCTTGAATCATCGGAGCCAACACTGTATATAGACTGAGGATAATGGTCTGCAGCATAGCAAAGATGAAAAGACCTAGTGCTAAGCCATCTGGCTTGCCATAGAAAACGGTGTATAGTGGCTCCGCCACCAAAACAGCACCAATAGTTGCTGGCAAGATAAAGAAAATCAGCATGCTGAGATTGTCCTGCACCAAGCGGGCAGCCGAGCGAAAATCACCTTTGACATAGTTCTCGGTCAGAAGCGGAATCCCAACACCGCCGATAGAAGTTGCCACTGCAATTAAAATCATGGTGATTTTATTAGGATTAGCTGAGAAATAGGCAAACTGAACCAGCAGCTCGGACTTGCTGTACTTGCTAATCCAGCCCATGACATGGATAAAGGTAGCTTGGTCAATAATCTGAAAGAGCTGAATGGCAGATCCTGTGATAATGAAAGGAATGGCTTCACGAATGGTATCCCAGAGGAGGACACGGCCATTAATCTCTGTGGCATTTGCAGGCTTATGGATGATAGAAGTCAGCATTCCTGTCTTCCAAAGATAGAAGACCAAGACAGCCATACTAGCCAGCATACCGATAAAAGCGGCAAAAGTTGACTGGGTAACCGCTTCTACATAGTTGCCAGAACCGATTTTCATGATGAAAAAGGCTGTCAGCAACATCCAAATCACCCGAATGACCTGCTCCGCAATCTGACTGATGGCATAAGGCTTGAGATTATTGAAACCTTGAAAAAAACCTCGGATAACGCTCATCGATGGGAATATCAAAACAGCCAAAGAGAGGCTCTGCATAACAGGAACCAAGTCCGCTCCGCCCCCTGACATAGAAGCAAAAACTGGTGAGAGCAGGTACATAATCACTGCAAAGACAGCTCCCAAAAGCAGCATAAACTTGAGAAACTCTCGAATGAGAGTAAAGCTGTGCTCTTCCTTTTCAATGGTATTGTACTTAGCTACCTGCTTGGCCACTGCCACTGGCACGCCGGCTGTCGAAATCAGTAAAAACCAGGCATAGATATTATAACCCATAGTAAAAAGGCCGTTGGCCTCAGCGCCGTGCTTGCCCATCCAGATATACCAAGGAATGATATAGATGGCCCCCAGAAGACGACTGATAAAATTGCTGGCAGTTAGCCAGGCAGTTCCCCGCAGCATCTGCTGCTGCTGGCTTGTTGTTTCTTGGCTCATAGAAAACCTCTTCTATTTATTCTTCTTTTATTATAAACTTTTCCTTGCCTCTTGTAAAACCCAGCCATAAGGTTTACAATAGATTTATGATTAAAATTGAAACCGTATTAGGTATTTTAAAAGAAGACCATAATTTTCGTGATATTGTCAAAGACGGGGAATACTTCTTCTCCTACAGCGGCTTGACTTTCGATAGTATCAGCTATGACAGCAGGGAAGCGGATGCCTCTACCCTCTTTTTTGTCAAGGGTGAGGCTTTTAAGAAAGAATTTCTAGAAAAAGCCGTCACAGCTGGCCTGCGCTTTTATATCAGCGAGATAGACTTTCAAGTGGGCATTCCGGTCCTCTTGGTCAACGACGTCAAGCAGGCCATGAGTCTCTTAGCTATGGAATTTTACGGTCATCCTGAGAAAAAGCTCAAACTGCTGGCCTTTACTGGCACCAAGGGCAAGACAACTACAGCTTATTTTGCCTATCAGATCCTTTCCCAAAATCATCGTCCTGCCCTGCTCTCGACTATGAACACTACTTTGGATGGAGAGACTTTCTTCAAGTCAACTCTGACTACACCAGAGAGTCTAGATCTTATCAAAATGATGGCCCAAGCCCTTGCCAACGACCGGACTCATCTCATCATGGAAGTTTCCAGTCAGGCTTATCTCAAGAAGCGGGTCTACGGCCTGACCTTTGATGTCGGTATCTTTCTCAATATCAGTCCCGACCATATCGGCCCCATTGAGCATCCAACCTTTGAAGATTACTTCTACAATAAGCGGCTCTTGATGGACAATAGCCGAGCAGTTATCGTAAATAGCGGCATGGATCATTTCCAAATCGTGAAAGAGCAAGTCGCTTCTATGGAACATGATTTCTATGGAGCAGGCTCAAGCAATACCATAATAGATTCTCAGGCTTTCAGCTTTGAAGCTGCTGGTAAATTAGCTGGCCGCTACGATATTCAACTCATCGGCCGTTTCAATCAGGAAAATGCAGTAGCGGCTGGTCTTGCCTGTCTGCGTCTGGGTGCTAGCCTCGAAGACATCAAAAAAGGAATTGCCGCAACCCGAGTCCCAGGCCGTATGGAAGTTCTGACTCAGAAAAACGGCGCCAAGGTCTTCGTTGACTATGCTCACAATGGCGTCAGCCTAAGCAATCTGCTGTCTGTGGTAGAGGAACACCAAGAGGGCAAGATTATCCTCCTCTTGGGTGCTACCGGCAACAAGGGTGAAAGCCGCCGCAAAGACTTCGGCCTCCTACTCAATCAGCATCCTGAGCTGACTGTCATCTTAACTGCGGACGATCCCAACTATGAAGATCCTCTAGCCATTGCGGAGGAAATCGCATCCTACATCTCCTATCCGGTGGAAAAAATAGCCGACCGAGAAGAAGCCATCAAAAAAGCTCTCAGTCTGACAGACCGAGAGGGAGATGCCGTCATTCTAGCTGGCAAAGGAGCAGATGCTTACCAAATCGTAGAAGGAGAAAAAGTAACTTATCCAGGAGACTATGCTCTTGCTGAAAAGTATTTATAAGAAAAAAGGCGCGGATATCGCCTTTTTATTGTCGTTTTGTAAAGATTACCGCCATTTGATCAGAACGTACATCAAGCTGGAGCCAAACATATCCGCCAAGGCGTGCATGAGAAAGAAAGGTAGGAGGTTCTTGACCTTATACTTGTAAAGGAAATAGTAAAAGAGACCATACACCACTCCGATAACCAAGGCCCACAGCATACCCTGATAGGTGTGGAAAGAAATCCGAATGATAGTAGAGTAAGCAAGAGCCCACCACTTATACTTATCCCTAACAGAGGTCATAAGCCCCAGAAAGAAGAATTCCTCATAGAAGCCATTGAGAAGTCCGTAGAGGATGGCCATAGGTGTCAGTTCAGCAAATTTCCGGAAGATTTCTAGAACATCTACATAAGACCAGAGAGTTGGATCAAAGTAATTGTACTCGCCGCTCAGCGTCGTCACAATGTCACCAAAGAACCCTACTGCTACAAAAATAAGAGGAGTCCAGAGGAGAACCGACCAACTCAGACGTATGGGAAGCTGCTTAAAGTCAAAGCGCCGGAGCAATAGATAAAGAATGGTCAAGACCAGCATCAGCAGCTGAAAATTGAAATTGCTAGAAAAAGCCGCTCCTTCAGTGGCTGTATTGGTCACCGTTTCAGTCGCTCCTGTGCTGGAAGCTGGTGCAAAGCTAGCTAAATAAAGCTCCCTTGAGCGGTAAATAAACTGCCCAAACATGAGCAGGGTAATCACAGCAATATCAAACCACCTCAGCTCTTTCAAAGGCTTGGAGGGGCGTAGGTTTGTCAATAATTTCATCATTTCTCCTTTCACCACCTGTAAATTTATATCATCATTGCAGGTTCTTTTTTATATTTCTATCTTAGCATGAAAAGCTTAAATTTTTATTATTTACAAATTTATAAAACTTTTTTATTTTATTTTTATTAAATTGTCAGAAAACTCTTTTTTTAGAAAAATTTTTATGGTATAATAAAAGGCGTAATTCTGATAGAAGAATCAGCCAGAAAGGAAGTCTATATCCACTATCTCTGCAGCAAGTATCCAGGTCGCCTACGATCAAAAGGTTATTATTGACGGACTGGACTGCCAACTCGCCGAGGGAAAGATTACAACTATTATCGGTAGCAATGGCTGCGGTAAATCCACTCTTCTCAAGGCTTTTACTCGTATTTTGCCGACAAAAGCCGGCAGTATAACCCTGGATGGACAGTCCATCGCCCTACTGCCGACCAAGGAGGTGGCGCAAAAGATTGCCTTGCTGTCCCAAACCATGGAGGCGACCGATGGCATCACTGTCTATGATCTGGTCTCTTATGGCCGCTTTCCGCATCAAACTGTCTTGGGCCGGCTCAGTACAGAAGACCGGGAAAAAATCTGCTGGGCTATGGAAGCAACTCAGGTCAGCGAATTTTCGGACTGGCAGGTAGATGATTTGTCTGGCGGTCAGCGCCAGCGCGTCTGGATTGCTATGGCTCTAGCCCAAGATACAGAGACTATTTTTCTGGACGAGCCAACCACCTATCTGGATATGAATCACCAGCTGGAAATCTTGGAGTTGCTGAACGACCTCAACCGACTCAGCGGAAAAACCATTGTCATGGTTCTGCATGACATCAACCTAGCTGCCCGCTTTTCCCATTAGCTGATTGCTATGAAAAATGGGCAAATCCGGTATCAAGGAAGTGTTGAGCAGGTCATGACTTCGGATATTCTGAGAGACATTTTTCAGATTGAAGCCCAGATTATTCGGGATCCTATTCAGGATAAGCCACTCTGCCTCAGCTATCAGCTCGTTAAATAAGTCATGTATTCATAGATAAGTTTCCCATATCTTCTTCATGGATACAGCTTCTAAACTTTTTTTATAGAATTGGAGGAAAAAATGAAAAAGTTTTTATCATTTGCCACCCTTACTGTCACCATCTTCCTTTTAGTTGCCTGCGGCAGCTCATCTAAATCCGAAAACTCTGCCTCTTCAGACAAGGTCGAGCTATCCAGCAAGCCCAAAATTGACGGATTTCACTACTACGGCGATATTCCTAAAAATCCAAAACGGATTGCCAGCCTCTCCTCTACCTACACAGGCTATTTGCTGCAACTAGGTTTCGACCCTGTCACTGTAACATCCTATGATGCTAAAAACCCTGTCCTCAAAGAAAAAGTCAAAAACGCCAAGATCCTGATGCCGGAAGATTTGGAGTCTATCGCCAAGCAAAAGCCAGACCTTATCGTGGTAGATGCCAGTGACAAAAATATCGATGAACTAAAGAAAATCGCTCCAACTATTGCCATTGATTATGGAAAAAATGACTATTTAGAAATCCTGAATCGCTTTGGCCAAATCTTTGGTAAGGAAAAGAAGCTGATCAATGGATTGCTGATTGGAAGAGCAAAACAGCTGATATTGGCAAGCAATTAAAAGAAAAGCTGGGACAAGATGTCACTTTCACCGTTGTCGGACTATATGAAAAGGAAATCTACCTCTTCGGTAACAACTGGGGACGAGGCGGAGAAGTTATCTACAAATCTCTGGGATTTGACGCCCCACAAAAGGTGAAGGATGAAGTATTCCCAAGCGGCTACTTGCAAGTCAGCCAAGAAACGGTGAGTGAGTATATTGGCGATTATGTCCTGGTTGCTGCTGAAGACGATAAAACGGGCAGTGCTCTTTACGAAAGCGATGTTTGGAAATCCATTCCCGCTGTCCAACAGAACCATATCTTAAAAGTGGATGCCAACGCCTTTTATTTCAACGATCCATTGACACTTGAATACGAACTCAAAACCATTCAAGATGGCCTTGAAAAAATGAACTAGGCCATTCCTTGCAGAAAACTTAGACTAGTAAAAAACATTGCTAGTAAGCGATATATCTCATGACAGCTATTTTATTTTCGATAATATAAAGGATACCAGATGACGCTTCATTCACTCTTCACTCAAAAAAATAGGCCAAATACTTTTTGGCTTGTTTTTTTCGCCCTCATTCTCCTGCTGATTAGCGGACTCTATCTCTATCTGCGCTTTGGCATTCCCAGCTACTCGCATCGGCAACTGATAGAAACGCTGAGCCATCCCTTCAAGGAAAGTCCAGCCCAGAACATCATCATAGATCTGCGCTTACCTAGAGGAATTGCAGCTCTGCTAGTCGGAGCTAGCTTGGCCGTTTCAGGAGCCATCATGCAGGGGATTACCCGCAATGCCATTGCTGATCCGGGACTTTTGGGTATCAACTCAGGAGCTGGCCTAGCGCTCATCTGCGGTTATGCCTTTTCTAAGAGCATACACTACAGTAGCATCCTCCTGATCTCACTTGCAGGAGCCTGTCTAGCCAGTATTCTGGTTTTTAGCCTCTCCTACCATCCTAGAAAAGGTTTTGAGCAACTACGACTCGTCTTATCCGGTGCCATGGTAACAACACTCCTGACTGCTATCGGACAAGGCTTGACCATTTACCTCAACCTGACCAATGCTGTCATCGGTTGGCAGGCTGGAGGACTTCTAGGAACCAATTGGAAAATGCTGCAAATCATTGCTCCCTTTATCCTATTAGGCCTCTTACTGGCTCAGCTATTTTCTCACCAACTAACCATTCTTAGCCTCAATGAAACAGTAGCCAAGGGCTTAGGCCAGCGAACGACTCAGATAACCCTGTTCTTTCTGAGTATTGTTCTACTGTTATCAGCGGCAGCCGTTGCCCTAGTAGGAAGCCTGGCTCTTGTCGGACTGATTACTCCACACTTTGTCAAAACCATCAGCGGCAAGAACTACCAGAAAATCTTGCCACTGGCGATGCTAGCAGGAGCGCTCTTTCTACTAATCTGTGATTTTGCTGCAAGTCATATGGTCGGTCTTCCTCTTAGCTCTATTATCAGTCTCGTTACACTGCCAGTCTTCCTGTGGCTGATGAGAAAGGGGGCCTTCTATGAGAGATAAAAAACGGATTCTTTTGGTTCTAGTAAGCCTCAGCCTCCTGACTTTCCTAATTTTCCTACTGTCTCTATCATCAGGCGATCAGGAATTTAACGTCGGAGAAGCTTTTCGATATCTGCTGGGGCAAGGAGATGATGGCAGCGCCTTTATCATGGAGCAGATCCGCCTGCCTCGAATTCTAGTCTGCCTTCTAGCAGGAGCTTCACTAGGGATGAGCGGTGTACTGCTGCAGACCTTTACCCAAAACCCACTTGCTGATTCGGGAACCTTGGGAATCAACGCTGGAGCTGGTGTTATCATTACTCTTGCTATCAGCAAGCTAGAAGTGACCGATCCTTTCTATATCCGCTATCTTCCCTTCATCGCGACCTTTGGCGGTATGCTGACAGTAGCCCTCATTTACCTGATTTCACATCAAAAAGGCCAAGCTATCAGTCCCGTCAAGCTCATTATTGCTGGCGTAACCTTGTCAACCATCCTGTCATCCAGTATGATTGCCATCACCGGCCGTGTCAATCAGAACAAACTGACCTATGTGGTTAGCTGGCTAGCTGGTAAGATTACGGGTAATAACTGGGAAAGTCTAGCTATTGCTGGCCCCTTCTTGCTTTTATTCTGGCTGCTGACCTATCTGCGCTCCCACAAGCTCAATATCCTCAGCCTAAATGATGAAACAGCTCTAGGCCTGGGGCTTCATCTAAAAAGAGAGCGGCAGATAAGCCTGTTATTAGCCAGTGCTCTCGTCGCCTTTAGTCTATCCCTAGCTGGAAATATAGTCTTCATCGGTATGTTGGCTAGCCATATCAGCAAACGATTCCTGCCTAGCGATCATCGCTTGCTCTTTCCAGCCGCTATGCTGCTAGGTGCCTTTATCATGACAGGGGCAGATACGATTACAAGAACCTTCCTCATCGGAAGCTCCGTCCCGACAGGTATTTTGATTTCCATTATTGGAGCCCCCTACTTCCTCTACCTTATGTATCAGCAAAAAAAATAATCAGCCGAATAATCGACTGATTGTTTTTTATTTATCCAAGCTGTTTTTGATACCTTCAATGGCACCTTCTACAGCTCCTTTAGCATCTTCAGCAACTTCTTTGGCTTTAGCAACAGTTTTTTCTACAAAGCCTTCTGCTTCAGTCTTGTTATCGCCTGTAACTTTGCCCACGCCTTCTTTAACAGCGCCTTTAGCTTGATCGAATTTATTTTCTAGTGACATAATTTTGCCTCCGTTCTTTTTTACAGTATTTAATACCGTTTACAGTAGTATAAGTTTTTTCTTTTCAAAGGTCAAATATTCTGCTCATTCTATGAGAAAATCAGTGCAGCTGGAAAGTCAATCTCTCCTTATGAAAGCTGGCCTGTAACTCATACTTGCCTGTTTCGTTTTGCCGGATATAGCCCAAAATCACTAGGCTATCGACAAAAATGTCCCGTCGCTTCTGCATGAGCTCATTCTTGCGGACATACTTGAGAAGAAAGGTCGTCATATACTTGAGTGCATACTCTGGATTGACATCGCCCAAGACAGCATAGAGAGGCTTTTGTGCATCAGACAGGGGATATTGGCGCTGCATCTTATAAAAATAATTAGCCAAGGTCAGCTCATCCCGCTGAAAATCTGTCTCTTCCAGCAAGATAGCCTCATTGGTTCGATTGGAAAGCTGGGTCTCAAAGCGCAGCTCCAACAGTTCCTGATAGAGGGGACTATCATTGCGGATAAATACTTCCTGGTCCAATTGCAAGTCCTCCAAACTTTCCACAAAAGGCAGCGTCAGATAATATCGCTTGTTCTCCCGCTTGATGTAGCCAGCCTTAATGTAGTCCTCTATTGAGCGATCCATATTAGCTACACCTGCAAATTCTCGCTTTATCTCCCTCAAAATAACGTCTTCATGTTGATCCAAATAATCAATCAGTTCCTGAAAAAATGGCTGGCGCGTCAAACGACTGGGATTGATGATTTTAATCATGGAGTTCTCCTTTGTAGATGAGTTTTCTTGACTGAGCCAACTGGCTAGGATTCGTTCCGGGCTGATTTAAAGGCACATCTAAGCCCAATTCTCGATAATACCCCTGCCAAAAATCAGAAATCAGATTTTTCTCATCGCCAAACTGCATGGGAATCGTATCAAAAATCGGCAAAATTTCCGCAATATACTCCGAGCAGTAAAAACCATCGGACTGCGGATAAAAGCTGAAATTGTATGGCTTTCCTAGATGTAATTTGACCCTTTTTAAGACAGCTTCTACTTCAATAGCTGGATAGCAATACACGTCATAAATATCCTTATCCTGCAAAAAATCAGACAAGTCTTGATTGACAACACCCTTCTCATGGGTTGCATGATAAATTTCACCATTAAAAAAGATGGCCACGTGGCTGTATGAACCAGTCGCTGCTCGGATTGCTGCAGCAATTTCTGAAGATCCGACTGTAAAAATCAAATCTCCGTCTTGTAAATCTTGAATCTTCATTTCTCTCGCCTATCAAAAAAGGAGCTGAAACTCCTTTTAAATATGAGGGGAATAGCCCTCATCTAGTAACTTATTTAACCAAATGAGCTCTTTAAGCATTAAAACTTGCTGTCAGTTGAGGCACCACTTGCTTCTTACGAGAAACAGCGCCTGCTAGGAAAGCATGGTTATTCTCAAGAGCAAAGTTAAAGGCTGCTTCGACCTTGTCCATATTGCTTCCGATAGCCAGAATCTCTGAGTCTGAGTTGATAATATCTGTAATCATCAAGACGAAGTCAGAGTAGCCATTTTCAGCGTTTGCTTTCTCAATAGCCGCTTCGATTTCTGCCTGACGCTCCAAAACTTCAGCAATATCAACAGTGTTGACCTGTGCTACACGGACATTGTTTCCGTTCAGCTCAAAGGTTTTAGCATCGATATCAATCAATTCTTCGGCAGACTTGCTAGCCAAATTTGTACCTGCCTTGAGCATAGCCAAACCATACTCTTCTAAGTTGACACCAGCCAGCTCAGCCAATTCTGGTGCAATGGCCTTGTCAGTCGGGTGGGTAGTTGGTGACTTGAGCAAGAGAGTATCAGAGATCAAACCAGACAGCATCAATCCTGCAATCTCTTTTGGAACTGCTACGCCGTGCTCCTTGAACATGCGGTAAACAATAGAGGAAGCAGATCCCACTGGCTCCAAGCGCATGTAGAGGGGACCAGCTGTTTCAAAGTTGCCTACACGGTGGTGGTCCACCACGCCATAAACTTCAACTTCAGCGATATCTGCCACAGACTGCTGGAATTCATTGTGGTCTGTCAGGATAACTTGCTCAGCTCCCTCTGCCTTTGCAGATGTAATCACGCGCGGTGCAGCTACGCCAAAGTAATCCAAAACAAAGGCTGTTTCTTCATTAGGTTCACCCAGAGCAACGACTTCTGTATCCAAACCATAAGCTTCGCGAGCCAAGTAAGCAAAAGCGTAAGATGAACCAATGGCATCTGAATCAGGATTTTGGTGACCGAAAACTAAAATTTTAGACATGATAAACCTCTTCTTTTATATAATGTTTATTGCATTTATTTTACCATAATTACAGGCATTTCACAAAAGCAGAAGGACATTTTCTTAAGAAAAATGGACTGGTTAGCCCACCATCCCATTTATTCATACTCAAAGTAGATTAGCTATTATGCACCCGATTCATATACTCTGTATAGGACTCCGTCTGCATGAGTTCCTTAGCATTCTTGACCCGATCAGCTGTCGGAGGCTTAACCCCTTCCAGCTTGTAAGGGATACCCAGCTCCCGCCATTTGAATTCTCCCATAGTATGGTAAGGTAGAATTTCAAACTTATCAACATTCTTCAGCGTCTTTACAAACTTACCTAGCTCAATCAGGTCATCATCACGGTCGGTCAATCCCGGAACCAAGACATGGCGTATCCAGACTGGCTTTCCAATGTCAGACAGGTACTTGGCACAAGCCAAGATATTCTTGTTGGTCTGGCTGGTCACAATTTTGTGCTGTTCTTCATTAATCTCTTTGATATCAAGCAGGACAAGGTCGGTAACTGCCATGAGTTTGTCAAATTTTTTCAGATAGCGAGGCGTATTTCTAAAAGGCAGGGCACAGGTATCCAAAGTACAGTGGATACCCAGTTCCTTAGCCTTGGTAAACAAGGCAATCAGAAAATCAATCTGCAGCAAGGCTTCTCCTCCACTGACGGTGATGCCGCCTTTATTGCCCCAGAAACCCTTATAACGGAGAGCTTCTTGTAAAACATCATCCACCGTTCGCAACTGAGATTTGTTGGTCTCCATCTCCCAAGTATCCGGATTATGGCAATACTGGCAACGCATATGGCAGCCCTGCAAAAAAACAATAAAACGGATACCCGGTCCATCAACTGCTCCAAAGCTTTCGGTGGAGTGGACCATGCCCGTTACCTTTCCATAATCAACTGCTTCTTCAATTTTCTCTTCAACCATAGCGCAACCTCTTAACTCTGAAAACGTTTTATAACTAACTACATTATAACATGATTAAAGCAAAAATAGACTTAATTTGCCTATTTTTTAGAAAACAAACTGTTTTTCAGTTTCATTTTCAGTGTTTTACAACAGATAAAACTTTAGGGCGAAAGCAGTAAGCAAAAAAAATCAGGGCAGAATCTTTATTCCACCCTGATTTCAATTTTAAACTAATTTTAGTTAATTTCTATTTCTCTTTTTGAGAGTAAAAGCAAACATCAGCAAGGTCAATCCCAAGACTGCCCAGCCGCTGGTATTTTGACCGGTCTTCGGGAGTCCCTTCTTCTTGCTGCCAGCTGTCTGACCTTTTCCAGTTTGATTGGACGATGGAGGATTGGTCTGAGACGGAGCTCCTTGATCTGCTGCTACAGAAGATTGTCCAGTTGATTGAGACGACTGGGAACTGTCAGATGTTGAAGCTGCAACATCCTTAGAAAAGTCCAGCTGCACCACTACTGGATCATGGTCTGAAGCTCTGCCATGTTCCTCCATGAAAGAGGCATTGATATGGACAGGCGCAAAGACTGCCTTGCCTGCCAGGTTCTTCGAAATGAAAATGTTATCCAAGCTTTGGTTGCTGCCCCGGTAGAAGTAGGAATAACGGTCAGCGGCATCATGCTCCTGCATGAGATTAATCAGTTCATTACCCGCCAGTGCTTTAGCCGTTTCGGAAAATTCAAAATCATTAAAATCACCAGTCAGCACAAACTTAAGGTTAGGATTTTGTCTCAGCCCTTCTTGAACAAAGCTATTTAAAATTTTAGCCTGTTCTATCCGGGCAGCCTGCGTATGCTGAACTGCTGGTTGAGCGGAGCCATAAACAGCATCATCCCCAATCTTGGACTTCAAATGATTGGCGATAACAACGATATGCTGTCCCTTGAATTCAAACTCAGCCGCCAAGGATTTACGAACCTTGGTAAAGGCTGGATTTGTTGGAACAATTCGGGCAGGATTCTTAACCAAATGGCCACCAGAGAAGCTAGCTGCTTCATCACTATTACCAGCATCTTTCTCAACTAATTTTACACGATTTGGATCGTAGAGAAAAGCCACGCGGATATTGGAGCCAGGCTTGCCGCCATCTTGACCATCAAGTGGGGCAACTTCAGTGTACTTGTAAGTTTTTCCGCCCAGTTCTTTGATGCGGGCCGCTAGTTTCTCACCGCTTTTGACACCGCTGGTCGTTCCGTCATTGACACTGCCATTCTCATCTTGAACCTCGATGAGCGTGATGATATCTGGACTGTGGATCTCATTGATGAAGGAATTAGCGATTCTAGTCACTTTTTCCTCAGGTGTTTCACCTTTTTTAGCATTAGCAGAAAAATTCTCGATATTGTAGGAAGCAATAGTCAGCTTGTCTTCGCTTGGATAGATAGGAGAGACCTGTCTCTGCAAGCCCCCGTCAACCAAATCAGGCAGCTGAGTCGGCTCCAACTTGTAAATCTTCCCACGATAGGTCACGACTCCGACCACATCACCATTGAAATAATCCTTGGCCTTGGCAATAAATTTATTGCCAACATAGACTGGAATAGTTGCGGTATTTTGGGCGTTTGGACGAAGATTAAGGCCGCCGATATTGTTTAATGGCAAGGCTTGGTAGCCTTCAGGTAAGACATAAATGTCTCCACGATACTGCGGGCCCAAAACTCGTGGCCTCTTCACCGTCGTCAACATTCCTTCCAAGCTTTCCCAATAGTCCAAAGCTTCACTTTGAGGCTGATAGTTATTAATATCGTTATCGACCGTATCCTGAGGCATATTAGCCACGATGTCTACTGGATCAGGCAAATCAGCTTTCCCTTCCTTGGTCACCTTGGAAGCCACTAGCATGGTAACTGTCAAACTATCAATGGGCTTGTTGAAAGTCTGCCCCTGACGAACGCTGAGCTCTTCCATATAGCCTTCTTTGACACGACCTTCAAGACTAAGTTTGTCTCCAACATCGACTTTTTCTTTAGAAACAACATAAAGGGCATCAGAAGTCCTGCTATTTCCATCAGGAGTCACGTCTTGAACATAAAAACCATAGCGGTCTGTTTTCGTCACAACTACATTGGAAACTTGAACCTCTTTGTCCTCATAGGGAGAGGCTTGTGATTCTCCCTGAATGGTTCCCACATTGGGCACAGCTTCTGGTCCGCTAGCCGCAGCTTGTGCTGCAGCAGGAGCTTGGCCTTCCTTTTCCACTGCCTCTGTAGAAGCTGCCTTTGACTCTCCTGATTCTGCTGATGCACTCTCTGCTTGACTGGCAACCGACGCATCACTTACAGCCGGATTCTCTGTAAGAGCAGCCGCCTCAGAAGTTGACGAACTTACCGCTTCTTCTGCTCCGACTGATTGGACAGAAAAAAGCAGAGACAGAAAAGCAGCTAGCAAGACCGCTATGGGAAAGAGCTGCCTGTAAGAAACTTGTTTTTTCATGAACTTCTCCTTTTCTGTATAAATGTATATTATCCTATTTAATTTTTATTATAAAGAAAAGAATCAAATTTTGCAAAGGCTTTCTCAAAATTCTGTATTAGTTTCTCTTTCTTCAGAAAAATACTTGTCTAGGCTGGCCCAACACATAAAAAAAGAATCTGAAATTTTTTCCAGATTCTTTCAAGACTTTAGTTTTCACCTACTAAGATAGCCAAGGTTTCGTAAGGCTGCAAGGTCATCACATGGTCAATCTGAGTCTTGCCGTAATTAGATAGGAGAACCTGACCATTTTGATAATCCGGCAGGATGTCCACCGTAATCGGATCAGCATAGAAGTTGTTAAGGACTAAAAGTTTTTGTCCTTGCCACTCCCGCTCAAAGGCATAGACCTGAGGACTGTCCTCATAAGCTGGCTGATAGCTGCCTTCTGCGATGATAGGTAGTTCCTTACGCAGGGCAATCAATTTCTGATAAAAGGTAAAAATCGGGCCCTTGATTTCATTTTCCACATTGATGAGAGGATAGGATTTGCCCGCCTTCAGCCATGGAGTTCCTGTTGTAAAACCTGCATTGACTGAATCATCCCACTGCATAGGTGTCCGAGAATTATCACGAGATTTAGCCTTGATAATCCTGAAGGCTGCCTCTGGCGATTGACCTTCAGCAAGCAGACTCTGATAAGCATTGACAGACTCGACATCCACATAATCTTTCATGGAGTCATAGTCAGGATCCACCATACCAATCTCCTCACCCATGTAGATATAAGGCGTCCCGCGCGACAGATGAATACTGGCTGCCAACATGGTCGCTCCTTCATTGCGGAAATTCTCTACATCGACGAAGCGGTTGAGAGCTCGCGGCTGATCATGGTTGTTCCAAAAGAGAGCTGACCAGCCATCATGATCACTCATTTCCTTGCCCCAAGTATGGAAGAGGCGTTTTAACTCTTCAAAGTCAAAGGCCTTAAGAGTCCACTTCCGTCCAGCTTCATAGTCTACCTTGAGATGATGGAAATTAAAAGCCATGGACAGCTCCTGCCGATCTGGTGCCGTGTAAAGGATACAGTTTTCAATCGTCGTAGCACTCATTTCACCAACCGTCATAAAGGAATCGTCCTGCCCAAAGGTCGCTTCATTCATCATACGCAGATAGTCATGCACGATTGGCTTATCAGTATAGGCCGGCTTGCCCTCCTGCTCTGGACAATCCAACAGCACCTCATCTTTTCCGATGACGTTGATGACATCAAAGCGGAAGCCCTTGACGCCCTTGTCCCGCCAAAAATTCACCACTTTAAAGAGCTCTTGACGAACATTGGGGTTGCGCCAATTGAGGTCAGCTTGAGTGACATCATAAAGATGCAGATAATATTTGCCCGTATCGCCAAATGGCGCCCAGGCGCTGCCGCCAAACTTGGACAGCCAGTCCGTTGGCTCATCCCGCAGGATAAAGAAGTCCTGATAGTAGGAATTCCCAGCCAGTGCCTTTTGGAACCACTCATGTTCAATCGAGCAATGGTTAAGAACCATGTCTAGCATAAAGTCAATACCATGCTGCTGGCCGACCTTGACCATCTCTTCAAAATCTGCCATATCTCCAAAGATAGGGTCTACCGCGGTATAGTCAGAAATATCATAACCATTGTCCCTCTGCGGACTCGGATAGAATGGATTGAGCCAGATCATGTCCACTCCCAACTCTTTCAGATAAGGAAGTTTTTCAATAATCCCGCGAAAATCTCCCAAACAATTGCCAGTTGTGTCTTTAAAAGACTTTGGATAAATTTGGTAGACCACCTTTGTTTTATCAAGTGTCATATTTTCTCCTTTTTTGAGAAAAGGGACAGATTTTAAAGCACCGTCCCTTTCTATAAGTCATTTCATTTTTCTTTAAAGTGGCTTAACGTTCATCAACTGACTGCCTCGCTCAACTACCCGAGGAAGTTGTTCAAGCACCTCCACCTGATACTTGTCTGAGTTCGTAATGATGACTGGTGTTTCTGTTACATAGCCTGCTTTCTTGATCATGTCTATATCAAAGGAAATGAGCTTGTCGCCAACCTTGACCTTGTCTCCTTGAGACACATAGCCCTCAAAGCCTTTGCCTTCCAGATTGACCGTGTCCATTCCGATATGCATCAGGATTTCAACACCTTCATCTGACAAGATGCCGATGGCATGCTTGGTTGGGAAGAAGACTGTTACTCTACCATTGACTGGTGAAACCAACTCACCTTGGCTAGGTACAATGACAACTCCACGCCCCATCAAACCTTGTGCAAAGACAGGATCTGTTGCCTGACTCAATTCTTTTACTTCTCCTGCCAGCGGACTAGTAATCGTTACAGGAGCTGATGAATCAGCTGCTTTCACCTCTGGAGATGACTCGGCTTTGGATGGCCCGGCAAATTCAGC
Organism: Streptococcus sp. CCH8-C6; assembly: GCF_001557225.1. Taxonomy (NCBI): domain Bacteria; kingdom Bacillati; phylum Bacillota; class Bacilli; order Lactobacillales; family Streptococcaceae; genus Streptococcus; species Streptococcus sp. CCH8-C6. The sequence goes on along the minus strand of NZ_LSJN01000064.1, from coordinate 166,424 downwards.
CTCTTCCTGAGCTGCAAACTCTGTCTGCAATTCTGGATCTTCCTCTGTCTTCGTCAAGAAGCCTGTCTTGTGGAAAAAGAAAGTCAGGAACATTGGTACAAGGATTGCTACAAGCATAACTCCTGCAAATGGAATCATATATTTTGCCTGGATAGAAAGGATACCTGGTAAACCACCAATACCAATGGCATTTGCTGTTATATTAAAGGTTACAGAAAGCAGACCCGCAATAGACGAACCAATCATTCCCGCAACAAATGGATAAACGTACTTGACATTGACCCCGAAGAGAGCAGGCTCAGTAACACCAAGGTAAGCTGAAATGGTTGCAGGCAGGGAAATTTGCGCTTCCCGCTCATCATGGCGTTTCATAAGGTAATAAGCAAATACAGCTGAACCTTGAGCAATATTAGATAGAGCAATCATTGGCCAAAGACCAGTACCACCGGCATCAGCTACCAACTGAGTATCAATGGCATTGGTCATATGGTGAAGACCTGTAATAACAAATGGAGCATAAAGGGCACCAAATACTGCGCCAAAGAGCCATTTAACAGGGCCAGTTAAACCTGCAAGTACAACTGTTGAAAGTCCCTGACCGATTGTCCAACCGATAGGACCCAAGACAGTATGAGCCAGAATCAGAGCAGGAATCAATGATAAGAATGGCACAAAAATCATAGACACTACTTCTGGAATATGTTTACGCCAAAAGATTTCCAGATAAGATAGAGATAAACCTGCTAAAAGGGCCGGAATAACCTGAGCTTGGTAACCAACACGATTGACAGTGAAGAAACCGAAATCCCAAACCCAGTCCTTAGCGATTTCAGCTGCTGGTGTCGATGCTACTGAATAAGCATTGAGCAATTGTGGTGACACCAAACAGATTCCCAAGACAATCCCAAGAATTTGGCTAGTTCCCATTTTACGAGAAACAGACCAAGTGATTCCTACCGGCAGGAATTGGAAAATTGCTTCTCCCGGAAGCCACAAGAAATGGTTAATTCCAGACCAGAATTTGGATACCTCTGTGATTGTTTTCCCATCCAACATAGACCAATGCACGCCCTCAAGAACATTGCGGAAGCCAAGGATTAACCCTCCGACAATCAAAGCTGGAATGATCGGTGTAAAAATTTCTGCCAGAGTGGCCATAACCCGCTGAAGGGGATTTTGCTTGCTCTTAGCAGCAGACTTGGCTGCTTCTTTCGATACTCCCTCAATACCTGATACAGCAGTGAAGTCATTGTAAAAGATTGGCACATCATTTCCAATGATGACTTGGAATTGCCCAGCATTTGTGAAAGTTCCCTTGACCACTGGGATTGCCTCAATGGCCTTGACATTGGCCTTTTTATCATCTCCAAGTACAAAGCGCATCCGCGTTGCGCAGTGGCTAACTGCTGTGACATTCTCTTTGCCGCCGATTGCATCTAGAAGATCTTTGGCTTCCTTCTCAAATTTTCCCATTTGACTACTGGCTGAATGAGAATCCAGCACTCTCCTTATATTTTTTACGAGTTAGTTTTTCAACACATCTCTACAAATTATTGTAATCGATTTCAAAGATGTAGGCAAGTTGTTTGTTGAAAAAAGCCTTTATTTTTGATAAAATTTTCTAGGTTGTATGCAAAAAAGAAAACAAGTGGAGTTTATGATGAAGAAATATAAACAATTATTCAAACAAATTGAGAAAGATATTTTAGAGGAACGTTATGCAGTCGGAGACTTCTTGCCCAGCGAACACCAGCTGACAGAAGACTACCAGGTCAGCCGCGACACTGTTCGCAAGGCTCTGGCGCTGCTGCAAGAAGAAGGATTGATTGAAAAAGTCCGCGGACAGGGTTCCAAAGTCATCAAGCATGAACAGTTTGACTTTCCTGTGTCTAAGCTGACCAGCTATCAAGAAGTAGTCAAGCAGAATAATATGCAGTCCAAAACCAATGTTGTCAGCTTGGAAAAGATTACCGTAGATCAGAAACTGTCCGACATCGCTGGTTTCCCTCCCTACCGACTGGTTTGGCGAATCGTCCGTCAGCGCGTTGTAGACCAAGTCGCCTCTGTCTTAGATATTGACTATTTAGACAAGGGAATCGTCCCTGACTTGACAAGGGAAATCGCTGAGCAGTCCATTTATGCCTATTTGGAAAATGATTTAAAGCTCAATATCGATTATGCCAAGAAGGAATTTACCATTGACCACGCCAATGACCGAGACAAGATTCTCATGGACCTAGGCAAGGACCAGCAAGTCGTCTCTGTCAAGTCTCAGGTCTATCTGGCAGACGGCCGCCAGTTTCAATATACTGAGAGCCGGCACAAGCTAGACAAATTTCGCTTTGTGGATTTCGCTAAGCGCCAGAAAGAATAACCTCGAGTTCCATCTAAATCACAAAACCACCTCTGCCTTCCAGCTGGCAGAGGTGGTTTCTTTTATGAGTAGTTTAAGGCTGCTTTGTTTTGGAGCGACAAAGAGCCTCAAAATTTCTTTATACTTGTTTTAGGAGATTTATATGAAAAAATTAGTTAAGGGCTTCTGCTGCTTTTTAAACTTTACTTATTCTTATTACTTCCTTTCTTACTTTTGCGCCTGTGAGAATGTCAATACTTGCTTATCATATAGGGTAACTTTAGATGTCATTGGACTGTCCTCATTTCTATTTTGATGCTATTAGTATAATCCCAGAAACTTAAGACAGACTTATAAAAAACTTGAAGGAAACTTAAAAGACTGAGGTTATTTCTCAGCCTTTTCTGCTTCTTCAACAATTTCTGAAATTTCAACCTTAACCTTCGTAACACGGCCATTTTTTACCTTGTCATTGGTTAAAATGAGTTGCTTATTCTGACTTTCGACTTCGTAGCTAATGCGTTCCTTCGGATCTGGTATAGTCCCCACACAAGTCAAGTAATAACCAGCTATTGTATCCACATCATCGCTTTCGATTTCGACTTCAAAATATTCATTAAAATCATTAAGGGTCATGGTTCCTAAGACAATGTAGGTATTCTCACCGATTTCATGGACTTCAATTTCAGCTTTGTCAGTCTCATCGTCGATCTCACCGACAATCTCCTCCAAGAGGTCTTCCAGTGTGACCAGACCAGCCATACCACCATACTCATCCAAGAGAATCGCCATTTGATTTTGCGTATTGCGCAGCTCCTTAAGCAAATCATCGACAAACATAGTTTCTGGTACAAAGAGTGGCTCCTGCAAAATCTTGCGCAGAACTATATTGTCAAAACCATTGATGAAACCTTCATTAAGCAGTCGCTTGGTATGAATCAGACCGATGACATTGTCCTTATCCCCATCATAAACGGGAATCCGCGAGAAGCTCTGTTTGAGAATGCTCTCGATGATTTCCTTGGTATCGTCCTGAATGTCCACCATAAAGGCATCCGTCCGCGGCACCATCAGTTCACGCGCCATCAGCTCATCCAGAGAGAAAATCCCCTGCAGCATCTCAATCTCATCTGCATCCAAGGTCTCCTCACTCTTAGTCAGCATATACTCAATCTCATCCCGAGTCATCTTTTCGTCTGCATCATCAAACTTCATCGGGGTTATCCGACTCAGCAGATTGGTTGACGCTGACAGCAACCAGACGAAGGGACTGACAATCTTGCCAAGAAAGATAATAACCGGTGCAGCCCGCACAGCTAGATTGTCTTTCAGGTTCATGGCAATGCGCTTGGGATAAAGCTCACCCAAAACAATAGAAATATAGGTCAATAAGACCAAAGCCAAGAAAGTTCCGATAGCACGTGCTGTTTCGGAATTTCCCATCCAAGAAGAGAACAGTTTCCCCAGATTATCCGCAAAGCTGGCCCCAGACAGGATATTGATAACTGTAATCCCAACCTGAATGGTTGATAAGAAATTATTAGGGCTTTCTAAGACCGCCAAGAGACGACTATATTTGAGGTCGCCCTCTTCAGCCTTTTGCTCCACACGCGCCCGATTGAGCGATACCATTGCCATCTCAGCAGCTGAGAAAAAGGCATTTAACAAAGTCAATATAAACAGTAGTAAGGCTTGCCATAACATATTCTGACTGCCAGGGTCTTCCATTGATTCTTTCTCCTCGAAATGTATAAGTAAATCTGATTATATCATATTTTTAAATTTAGTGCACAGGAAATGAAAATAAGACGGAAGGCCTTCCTTCCGTCTTATTTTCTGGTCTTGAGATTCTGGAATTAATCGATTTCCAAACTCATCCTTATTTATTAATAATCCCAAACTCTTCGTTCTTCTTCTGCTGCTGGGCTTCCTTGTGATTGTCATAGAGGTTGGCCAAGAATTTGGCGATTTCTTTGAGGATAGAATAGGTCGGGATTGCCACAATCATCCCCAGTACACCATAGATATTGCTGGATAAGAGCAAGAGCACCATGATGGTAATAGGATGGACCTTCATCACACCGCCAACGATACGGGGGTAGAGGATATTGCCATCGACCTGCTGAATAATCAGCATGTAAATCAAGGCCGCTACCATCTTCTGAGGATCCGTAAAGGCATACGTAATGACCATAGGAATCAAGCCGATACTCGGTCCTACATAAGGAATCAGATTAGCCAGACTGGAGAAAATAGCAAAGACCAAAGCGTACTTGAGCCCAATCACGCTATAGCCAATGTAGGCCAGAGCACCGATAATCAGGGCATCGATTGAGATTCCGCTGATATAGCGGGCAACAGTAGCATTGAGATTGGTCAGCAAGCTAGAGATATTGAGCTTATCGCGCTTGAGAACTGTCCGCTCCAGCATGGGCAGGAGCTTATGACCGTCCATGAGGAAGTAAACCAAGAAAATCGGCGTCATAATTAAAATCATCAGCGTATTGACGACTGCTGACAGAACGCTGCCCAGACTGTTGGTTACACTGTTGAGAATATTCTGCAGAATATCCACATAAGACAGATTGAGCTGCTGGATGGTGGACTGGATATTCAGATTTCGAAAGAGCGGATTTTTAGATAATTGATTAACAAAACTTTGAATTTCCCAATAAAGTCCTTGCGTTGAATTAATCAAGCTGCTCAGCTGATTAATCAAAATCGGCAAGAGATAAATAACACCCAGAGCAATCAAACCAAATAAAAGGCTGAGCGTAATCAGAATCCCAATCATTCGGTTGATTTTGAGCTTTTCCTGAAGAAATTTCACCAGCGGATTCGTAATATAGTAAAGAAATCCTCCCACAAGAAAGGGAATCAAGATGGTATTCACAACGCTAACAATCGGGGTAATCATATCCCCCATCTGACGCCAGATAAAGAAGATAATCGTTAGCAAAAGGACCTCACTGGTCCAAAACATCAGCTTACTTTTATGAAACATTTGACTCCTCCTATCAGTTATTTTACCATAAATTTTGTTATAATAAAGGAGATTTAACGAAAGAGAGAATAAAAATGGAAAAAATTATCAAACTGGAAAATGTAAGCTTGACTAAGCAAGGCCGAGCCATCTTAAAAGATCTCAACTGGCAAGTGAAAAAGGGGGAACATTGGGCTATTCTCGGTCTTAACGGATCAGGAAAGTCTACTCTCCTGCGCTTACTCATGGCTGAGCATTGGAAGACCAAGGGTGAGGTGACGGTTCTCGGCACAAAATTTGGCGGCGGCGACATTCCTCAGCTGCGAACTAGGATTGGAGTAGTTGGCTCCTTCATTGCTGAGCGTCTGCCTAGCCGCCTCACAGCTGAAAAAATTGTCCTGACAGGAAAGTATAAAAGCAGTATTCTCTACGCTCCTTACGGACAAGAGGAGCTGGACCAAGCTAGGGAAATGCTGGCTTCCATTGGCGGACAAGATTTGATTGGCCGGAGCTACATCAGTCTGTCTCAAGGGGAAAAGCAGCTCTTGCTGATTGCACGCAGTCTCATGGAAAAGCCGGAATTGCTTATCTTAGATGAAGCGACCAGCGGTCTGGATCTCTTTGCCCGCGAGCGCCTGCTGGAACAGATCGGTAAGATTACACAGATGGAGCAGGCTCCAACCATCCTCTATGTCACCCACCATGTAGAGGAAATAACTGCTGCTATGGATCATGTCCTGCTCCTAAAAGAAGGTGAAATCATAGCCCAAGGTCCTAAAGAGGACATTTTTCACAAAGAAATCATGGACCGTTTCTATCCTCAGCCTGTCGAGCTGATCGAGCTGGGAGAAGACCGCTATTTCATCAAGGTGGAGAACAGGTCCTTATGAAGCAATTTTCTAATACCATCTTCAACCTGGGCTACTTCCTGATTCTGACCATGACTGCGATTGCCTTGCTTTTCCTGTCTGGGCAGATTCTGCTGTCCCACACTTACATCCCTTTGAGGATTGCAGAAGGAGTCCAATTCGTCAGTAATCCTTGGTATTTCTACCCTATCCTCCTGCTCTTTCTCCTCAGCCTCTTTTTAATCCGACCCCTGTTGGAAAAGGTTCAGACCAAGCATCTTTTTTGGATTTTGTCCCTCATCTTTATAGCAGCAGCGATTTTTCTGATAACGGCCTACGATGGCCGCATCCGAGCTGACGCCAAGCATGTTTTCAATGCAGCCTTGGCCTTTAATCGAGGAGATTACAGCTCGCTGACAACCATCGGAAGCTACATGTACCGCAATCCTCATCAGCTAGGACTGATGACTCTGGAGCGACTTTATGCTTTTATTTCTCCAACGACTCAGTTTGCCTTTAGCATGAATGTCGTCTGGACTTTACTCAGTCATTTCTTGATTTACAAGATTACTGCCCTGCTCAATGCCAGAGAAATGATTCAGAAATACACGATTCTGCTGACCTTTCTCTTTCTACCACAACTCTTTTTCATCCTCTTTGTCTACGGTACCATTCCCGGGCTCTTCTTCTGTCTGCTCAGTCTCTATGCTTTTATCAAGCTGGATCAGAAAGGAAACCTGCTCTATGCCTTGCTGGGAGCCGCTAGCATCAGTCTGGCCTGCCTCCTGCGCAACAACTACATCATCTTTGCCATCATGCTCATTGGAGTCTGCTTCCTGTCCATCTTTTATAAATGGTCTTGGAAGAAACCCTTAGCCATCATCCTGATTTTAGCCGGTATCGTCCTTTCAAACAAGGGTCTGACGGCCTACTATGAGCAGCTGATTGGGGGCAAGATTGGTGTCGGTACCCCAAAAATCGCCTACATCACTATGGGCCTGCGGGATGATCCCAATCGGCAGAGTCTGGGAGGCTGGTACGATGCCTACAATACCAAGATTCTCAAGCGTAACAAGTACGATGAAAAATTGGCTACAGAAATGGCTACTCGGGATTTGAAGGATATTTTGATTCACTTCAGTAAGCATCCTGCTTATGCGCTCAAATTCTTCTACGAAAAGGTCAAGTCGACCTGGACTGAGCCAACTTTTCAGTCTATTTGGACTGGACCTCAGATTGAGCGCCAGCAATACATGAAACCAACTATCCTACGCAGCATTTATGAGGAAAGAAAAGGTTATCAGATTGTTAATTTCCTGCTCTTAACCCTGCTAGCCAGCATCTATCTGCTCTCCTGCTTCTTTATCCTGCATAAATTTTTCGTCGCCGAGGAAAAACTGACGCCTTTTGACCTCTATCCCTTCATCTTTCTATTAGGGGGCGGCCTCTTCCACTTCTTCTGGGAAACCAAGAGCCAGTATGTCTATATCTATGTCCTCCTTCTCATCCCTTCCGCCGCTCAATCCTTAGTCGATCTGAGCGATTGGTGGAAGAACAAAGGAAAAGGGAAATCAACAGACCAGCTTGAGAAAAACCTATAAAACTTGAACACTTGATAAGAATTTCTTATAATTTTATAGGGATATTAAGTGACACAAAGTTGAATTTGTAACTGAAACTTTTTAGATTTTACGAAGGGAGAATAGTGATTTATGTTTTCAATATTAGGTGCAGTATTATTTGGAATTATAGCAATTATGACAGTTCTTGTTGCTTGCGGTCTGCCTTTGGGCGAATATACAATGGGGGGACAACATAAAATCTTACCTAAGAAATTTAGACTTGCGGCAGTCATTTCGGTAGCTATTCAAATTTTTGCCATGATCATTATTTTGCAAGCCGGAGGTTTCATTCCCTTGTGGCTGTCTTTTAAGGTTACTAAATATATTTGTTTCTTCTTTGCCGCTTACCTATCCTTGAATACGATTATGAACATGATTTCAAAAAGCAAGAAAGAAAAATATGTTATGACTCCGATTTCACTTATAGCCGGAATATGTTTTTGGATAACAGCATTTCAGATGTAGTATGTGAAATGAGGATCATCTACAGTGCGTCAAATTGGAATTTAGCAATAACATTTCTATACATGATTACCAATGATACAATATTACAAATATCGAGTAAAACAAATTATAATTTGTAGAGGTGAGAAAAATGTAATGGCAACCTATTCACCTTAAATCGAAATAGTATAAAATTACGAGGAGATTATAAGATGAACAATTATATAAAATTAAATGAAGATAGATGGAATAATGTAAAAAATGACTATACTGAGCCATTGACACATGAAGAATTAGAAGAAGTTAGAAATAATCCAATTTCTGTTGCATTAACTGTTGGGAAAAAAGTTCCAAAAGAATGGTTTGAAAAAGCAAACGGAAAAAAGATATTAGGTTTAGCTTGTGGTGGTGGACAGCAGGGACCAGTTTTTGCTATAAAGGGTTATGATGTAACCATAATGGATTTTTCTAAATCACAATTACAAAGAGATGAGTTGGTTGCTAAAAGAGAAGGATTAAAAATCAACACAATTCAAGGCGATATGACAAAATCATTTCCATTTGAAAATGAAACCTTTGATATTATTTTTAATCCAGTTTCAAATGTATATATAGAGGATTTAGAAAATATGTATAAAGAAGCCTCTCGAGTATTGAAAAAGGGCGGATTGTTAATGGTCGGGTTTATGAATCCTTGGATATACATGTATGATACTGACATTGTATGGGACAAACCCGATGAGGAATTACTTTTAAAGTTTTCAATACCTTTTAATTCAAAAGAGCTTGAAGAGGAAGGCAAGATAACCATCAATCCAGAATATGGATATGAATTTAGCCATACCTTAGAAACTCAGATTAGAGGACAACTTAAAAATGGTCTCGCTATGATAGATTTTTATGAATCGTGTGACAAAAGACATAGATTATCACGTTATGGAAATGACTATATAGCTACACTCTGCATTAAACTATAATATTATAGAAAATACTTCGGGAGAATAGCCCATTTTATTTTCCTTAAGGGTTAAAATCTAAAAATCCCAGTTTGTATAATTGAATATAACGATTTGAGAAACAGTAAATCACAAAGGTTTACTGTTTTTTTGCTCATTTTGAGAAATCATAACCACCCGTGAAAACGAGTGGCTTGTACACCGGCTATAAGCCGTTTCCCTCTAGCGACGTCTAAAGACGTTCGCTGAACTTCTTTTAGGTTAATGCTATGATTACTTGACTAATGCCCGTAAAAACGGGATTTTACCTTGTTCTAAAACTGCCATCTGAGAACGCTTTGACACTTAACTTATCAAAGACAAGGGCATTTTTTCCCAATCGCGTATATATTTAGAAACTATCTTTTCATTTAGGCCCACGGTACTCACATAGTCTCCTCTCGCCCAAAACTTTCGATTGCCACAATATACCCCCTCTCGTTTTTCAATCTGAACAGGAGGGGTTGTTTTGAATGGAAATGAATAAGACTTAGTTTTGTGTTATTAGCATTTTCATCACTTCATTTTAATCGTAATCAGCATACCTCCACCAAGCTACTGTTGCGATAAGACCTAGAATACTTACCCCAAATAAACTGACAATGCTCCCAAAATTCAATAGTGCTTTTCCTGCAATACCACTTGCGAGTGCAGGAATCGCCCATGGAATGTATTTCCCAAAGTTAAGAGCAGAACCAAGCTGAGAAAAAATAATAGTAAAAATGATAAATGCCAATGGTGACAAATATCCCCGACCTAAACAAGCAAAAAAGGCCACTGGAGTAGAGAGTACGATCGTAAGAGTAGTACAAAAAACAAAAGTAAGTATACCTTTAAAAATCACCATTAAGCTCCCACCCTCAAGTCCAATCAGGTTGCCAGCTAATAATCCCAATAAAAGTGCAAAAATTGATAAAATATAGCTCCACAAAGCGATAACGATAAACTTGGATAATACGATTGTATCTCTTTTTATCGGGAGCGCTAATAGGTCTATCATCGTTTTATCAGAATATTCTCTGCCAAAAACCCAAGATGATGTAAATCCAAAAATGAGCAATCCCCCAACAGAAATGACTTGTGATACGGTCATTAAGTACGACGACCAGTCTGTTATCCTCATCATTTCCATTTTTGCAGAAATCAAACCAAGATTTTTGAAATTCTCTGGATATTTCATCATAGTTGCAAACAAGCCAACAATAAAAGGAACTAAACAGATAGAACAAGCAGTTACGATGGAAAGTTTTGATTTTATTAACTTTCTCCATTCAATTAAAATACAGGAACTAAGCTTTTTCATTTGAAATTCCTCCATGATAGTCATTCAGTATTCTTAAGAAATAATGTTCCAAATTTTCTTTTTCAACAGTCAATGATTTGGGCGGATAACCTGCATGGACTAGCAATGTGGCAATATCTTCCGGGTATTCCACAGATTTTCTATCAGTTAATTCTAAGAAATGGATATTATTTTCTGTGTCTGATTGAATGTTTACCTGATAGCCATGATTAGATAATACTTCTTTCATGGCCTTATTATTAGAGCCACTTACTAGTAACCTCTTTTCTAAGTACTGATCTAATTCATTGCTTTCAACTTCTCTTATAAGTCTGCCCTCATGTACAATAACTATCCTAGTAGCAATTTTAGATATTTCTTCCAGATTATGACTTGAAATAAGAACAGTTGTACCCAGATTATTCGCCAATTCCTTTAATAGTTCCCTCACTTCAATAACTCCAAAAGGGTCTAATCCATTTGTTGGCTCATCAAGAATTAGGATTTTAGGTTTATGAATAATCGCTTTTGCAATTCCTAAACGCGCAACATTTCCTAAAGAAAGATGCTTCTCCTGTTTATGTTCATATTGCTTTAGTTTTAATTTTTCAATTGCCCAGTCAATATTATCTTTATTAACCCCTCTTAATTTACTAACGATTTCTAAATTTTCTCTCACAGTTAAGTCTGGATAAGAATAAGGCGTCTCAATAATATAACCTATTTCATTTCGAAGTTCTAAATTACTCAGATCTAACTTTTTTCCTTGGATATAACATTCTCCTGATGTAGATTTTATCAATCCTAGCATCATTCTCATCGTCGTTGTTTTCCCTGCACCATTCAGTCCTAAAAAACCTACTATTTCACCAGGTTTTATTGATAAATTCAAGTTGTTGACAACATTTTTTGTTCCATATCTTTTAGAAAGGTTTGCGGTTCTAATTGCTTCTTTCACCATTACCTGTCCTCCTTAGTAATTTGTTCCACAACTCCTTGTATGACTAACTTCAATGTAGTATCAAATTGTTTTTCGCCGATTTCCTCGATGTGTAATATAGTCATAGCAATCGTTCTAAATAAAGCAGAAACGATTTCTACCGATACATTTTCTCTAATGTTGATTCGGGACACAATTTCTTTAACCATCCTATCATCTATCAGATGATGATTTGTTATCACCTCTTTCGGCAATTTTCTTATGAGTAATTCCATTTCATGATTTTTAAATATGGTATACATAAATGAATAGCGAAAATCTTGATAAAAATCATAAAGTAACTGTACCAGACGATTTGTATCTATCTTGGCTTCCATATCTAATTGTTCTGTCAAGCGATTCATAACATCTATTTGATATTCTTCTAAGACTGTAAAAAATAACATTTCTTTTGAGGAATAAAAATTATAAAAAGAACCTTTGGAAATATCTACCATTGCTGCCATCTGGTCTACAGTGGTTTTCTTAACCCCATATCTTTGAAGGCATTCCTTTGCAACTTTATGTAATTTCTTTCTAATTACTTCTTTCTCTTCAGTAGTAAAAGCAGTAGCCATAACTTCCTCCTAAAAACACTGTGACGTTTTTTGGTTATACAGTCATAGATTATCATATAAAATAAAAAATGTCAAAAGTCTTATATCTTCTTTGTAGGAAAATATAAGACTTTAAATTTACACACATCATAATTCTCTTCTTTTAGACCTATTTATTTGAGTGTCACAATTTAAAAAATAAGGATACAGTACTGAAAGCTCCTATTGTCTGGCTTTTCTCTCTGTATCCTTATTGTATCTCAAGTTCCTTCTCTCAATTTCTCAATCATGACAAGGAAAGGCGGATGGTTAATCTGATTGATGGTCTTGTAGAGGGCAACGGTGAAGTCCTGCTGAGGCAGCTGACTGACGAAGTCTAGCACCGCATCTTTCTCAACCTCTCCACCATCATGCCCATAGTAAATCATGATAGCTGCACGGCCGCCTTTTGCTAAGCCTTGACAGACCTTTCCCAGAGCTTCCAGCGTCGTAGCGGGTCGGGTAATGACAGACTTGTCCGCCGAAGGAAGGTAACCAAGATTAAAAATAGCTGCCTTGAAATGGTCCGTGTATTGGTCCAGAGTCTCATGGCCAGCCAAGATTAGCTGGGCATTGTCCAAATCCACTTCTGCCAAGCGCTGGCGAGTCTTTTCCACAGCCTGCTCCTGAATGTCAAAAGCATAGACTTGCTTGGCCAACTGAGCCAGAAAGAGGGTGTCATGACCGTTGCCCATAGTAGCATCCACTACGATATCTTCCTTGGTCACGACTTCTGCCAAAAAGGCATGGGCCATCTGTAAGGGTCTTAACATACGAATCTCTGCTCCTTTGCTTTACAGCCTTGCTTGCTGCCACGACGACGCATTTCTGCCTCAATGGCATTGAGAACTTCCCATTTATTGAGGCTCCACATGGGGCCAATCAACATATCTCGCGGGGCGTCGCCAGTGATACGGTGGATGACGATATGCTCGGGGATAATCTCCAGTTGGTCGCAGATGATGGAGACATACTCCTCCTGACTGAGCAGCTGCAGTCGCCCTTCGTGATAATCCCGCTGCATGCGGGTATTGGTCATTAAATGAAGCAGGTGGAGCTTGATTCCCTGGATATCATTGTCTGTCACACAGCGACGGACATTCTCCAGCATCATCTCATGGGTTTCGCCCGGCAGGCCATTGATCAAGTGAGAAACAATCTCCGCCTTGGGAGCCAGCTTTCGGACTCGCTGGACCGTCTCCACATAGAGCTCATAAGAATGGGCACGATTGATGAGGTCTGAGGTCTCCTCGTAGGTAGTCTGAAGGCCCAGTTCCACGGTCACATGCATACGCTCGGACAAGTCAGCCAAGTAGGCGATGGTCTCATCAGGCAAACAGTCCGGCCGAGTTCCGATATTGAGTCCAACGACACCAGGCTCGTTAATGGCCTGCTCATAGCGCTCACGAATCACTTCAAGCTTCTCATGGGTATTGGTAAAGTTCTGGAAATAGACCAGATACTTACGAACATCAGGCCACTTGCGGTGCATGAAGTCAATTTCCTTATAGAACTGCTCGCGAATGGGCGCATCTGGTGCCACAATGGCATCACCAGAACCCGAAACGGTACAGAAGGTGCAGCCTCCATGCGCTACCGTACCATCCCGATTGGGACAGTCAAAACCCGCATCAATGGGCACCTTAAAAGTCTTCTCTCCAAAAAGTTTTCGATAATAATCATTCAAAGAATTGTAAGATTTCATACCTTTCATTCTACCACAAAAAAGAGTTTAGAAACAAAAATTCCCCCTTTCACAAGGAAAGAAGGAAATCACCGCTCCCACAAATAGACTTTCAAATCCACACAACCATTAGCCTTCAAGTCCACTCCCTCCGCCCAGAGCAAGTGTGTCTGGTCTTCCCAGCCTGGTGCGAGACGCCCTGCTGCATTGACCACCCGATGGCAAGGATGCTTGCTGCCATAAAGTTCCGACTGACTGAGAATCTTCCCCACCAAGCGGGCATTTTTTGGCCGACCAATTAAACGAGCAATCTGGCCATAGGTCGCCACGCGCCCAGAGGGAATGCTATCTACTAATGCCAAAACAGCATCGATGAGTTCTTGATTTGAATTGGACATACTAAGCTCCTAATCTAGTTTGCTCCTATCATAAAGAAAGAGACTTTCTTTGTCAAGACAAAAAGGCCGGCAAAGCCAACCTTTCTCATCTATATTTATTTCTGCTTTCCCTTGAAACGCCATTGAAAGCGTAATTTATCATAAAAGGGAAATTCGATATTGAGAATGGCAAAGCCCATCAAGGCTCCTCCGATTACATCTGTCGGGTAGTGCACGCCCAGATAGACTCTGGATGCCATAATCGTGAAGATAAAGAGCAAGATCAAAGCTTGCACCAAACGCTTGATTTTTTGGTTTTGAATCCGTTGCTGGACAATGATAATCAAGGTCCCAACAACAATGGCTGTCGCCATGGCATGTCCGCTCGGGAAAGAGTAACCACCCTCTTTGACCAAATGCGAAATACTGGGCCGACTTCTTTGGTAAACGAGTTTAATAAGCTTAATCAAAATCCCATGTAAGACCAGATTTCCCGCTAGCAAGGCAGCTTCCAGCTTCCATTTTTTATAAAGGAAAAACAGGACAAGAGCTGAAACCCAGATGATAATCCCCATCGGATCAATCACACTGGTTACAAGTTTGAAAAAAGTTGTCAAAGCTGCAGGCAAGTCTCCCCGAAGCCAGGTCTGAATCGGGGTGTCAAAGCTGGTCAGCTGCTCAGGATAAAACTTGACCATGTAGCCTAGCATGACGAAAAGTAAAAGGGCAAAAGAGCCCTTTGTTAGATAAGATTGTTTATTTTTCATAGCGTTTTAGAACGGGCTGTAAGAGTTTGTAAATTAGCCAAAAGACAGCAGCCCAGATCACTCCTTCTAATAGGTTAAAAGGGACAATCATGGTCAGCAGATACTTGGAAAGACCGTATGTTTTATAAATATCAAAACCTGCAAACCTTGCAAAGAGAGGAACTGCATAGATAACATTTAGAACAATCATAGTGATCGTAAGACCAAGCGTCGCTACCAAAGAAGCCTTCACATAGTCAAACAAGCTCTTCCTTTTTTTCCATAAAAGTGAAAAAACAGAAACAAAGACAGCTACCGCTAGTATATTCATGGGTAGACCGATTAGAGTGCCTACGCCATTATTATTCAAAGCTAGCTTTAAGACAGAGCGAATCAAGAGCACTGCCAGAGAGCTTTTTAAATCCAAGACTACCAAAGCCAGTAAAATCGGAATAATTGAAAAATCCAACTTTAGAAACTCAGTTATCAAGGGAATCTCATAAAGCATGAGTAGAAATGATAGAGCAGATAAAACTGCTACAATCGCCAACTTACGAGTATTTGTCATCACAGGTTCCTCCAATTTATAAAAATTAGAGAAGCCGGAAAGGCCACTGAAAAAAGCTTGTCAGCTAATGATTATTTAGTATAGGGCTCAGCCCTTAAATAAAGATTAAACGGCAAGATTGCTTCACTGCCTCTCGTCTTCTCCCATCCAGACTATACTGTCGGTTGTGGAATCTCACCACATCAGCTTGCGCTCGCGGACTTGATTTAGCATTGAGAAAAAAATATTTTCCAGCCAAAAGTTACCGCCGGTCGGGAATCTCACCCTGCCCTGAAGACATCATTATCATAACAAAAAAAGCCTGCCAGAGCAAGCAATTTGATTGATGTAATTAAAAGCGTTTCAACAATAGTATTCTATCTATTAGGAAAATTAACTGCTTAGATACATTCATTCCACTACTTCAGCTTGTCCGCTTCATACTCATGTACCAAATCTAAGCCAGCAAAATTCTGCTGACGCAGGGCTTCATAGACAATCATGCAGACCGCATTGGAGACATTGAGACTGCGGACATGCTGGTCGTTCATGGGAATACGCAGAGCCTTTTCTGGATGGCGACGCATAAATTCCTCTGGCAATCCCTTGTCCTCACGACCAAACATAAAATAGTGTGAACCTTCTTCAGCAAAATTTTCCTCAGAATAGACCTTCTCCGCAAACTTAGAAATCAGGTAAAGACGGCCATCCATCTGCTCCATAAAATCGTCTAAACTGTCATAATAGGTGATATCCAGCTTATCCCAATAGTCCAATCCCGCCCGCTTCATCTTGCGGTCATCAATGGGAAAACCCATGGGCTTGATGATGTGAAGCGGCGAATTAGTCGCGGCGCAAGTACGGGCAATATTGCCGGTATTCTGCGGAATCTGAGGCTCAAAAAGAACGATATGATTTTTCATAATAAGAATATTTTCCTAGTATTTTCTTTAGATAAAAAAATAGCCACACTGCCCGGAGTCAAGCTCAGCAAACAGCGTGGTTAAGGCTTCATTAACTTACATCACAACAGGTTTGAGGTAAACCAATGAAGGTACTCATTTAGTATAACACTTTCAGCCTACAAGTCAATAAAAAATGCTCAAAAAGTTGTACTTTTTTTAAAAATATCACAGGAAGATACCATTTTGGTAAAAAAATATTCGGAATTCTGGAAATAACTAGACTATTCTGTATTTTATAGATGAAATTTAAATGAAAAAAGAGTATGATAGATACATACTTTGGAGGAATCTAAACTTATGAAAATTATCGTTGTTGGCGGCGGGAAGGTCGGAACGGCCCTCTGTCGCTCCTTAGTGGCTGAAAAACATGATGTTATCCTGATTGAGCAGGATGAGGCTGTTCTAAACCAGATTACCAAACGCTATGATATTATCGGTATTTCTGGCAATGGTGCCAACTTTAAAATCCTAGAACAGGCGGATGTTAGTCACTGTGACATTTTCATCTCTATGACCGAGCATGATGAGGTCAACATGGTTTCAGCAGTCCTAGCCAAGCGGATGGGGGCTAAGGAAACTATCGTCCGAGTGCGCAATCCTGAGTATTCCAACCCTTACTTTAAGGAGAAGAACATCCTGGGCTTCTCGCTAGTGGTCAATCCTGAGCTCCTAACTGCTCGCTATATTGCTAACATCATTGACTTTCCTAATGCCCTGTCAGTAGAGCACTTTGCCAATGGTCGGGTGGCACTGATGGAGTTCAAACTCAAGGAAGACAGCAATCTCTGCCAGATGAATATTTCCCAGTTCCGTAAGAAATTTGGAAATATCATTGTCTGTGCTATTGAGAGAAAAGGGCACTTGGAAATTCCTGATGGCGACTTCACTTTGGAGGCCGGGGACAAGATCTATGTAACAGGTAACCGCCTAGACATCGTTCAATTCCACAATCTGGTGCGTCCTAGAGTGGTTAAGAGCCTGATGATTATCGGGGCTGGCAAGATCGCTTATTACCTGCTCAATATTCTCAAAAACAGTAAAATTGAGCTCAAAATCATTGAATCCAACCGTGAGCGAGCAAACTTTTTCAGTCAGGAATTTCCTGATCTCTATGTCGTCCATGGTGATGGTACTGCCAAGGACATCCTGCTGGAGGAACGCGCTAATAACTTTGATGCCATCGCTACCTTGACTGGTGTGGATGAGGAAAATATCATCACTTCCATGTTCCTTAATAATCTAGGTGTACAGAAAAACATCACCAAGATTAACCGGACTAGTTTGTTGGAAATTATTGATAACCAAGATTTTGCTAGCATCGTGACACCTAAAGGTATCGCTGTTGATACCATTATGCACTTTATCCGCGGTCGCTACAATGCTCAATTCTCTAACCTAGAAGCTCTGCATCATGTAGCCAATGGCCAAATCGAAACCTTGCAGTTCCAAATCAAAGAAGAAAACAAGATGACTGGTATTCCTCTGTCTCAGCTTCATCTGAAGAAAGATGTCCTGATTGCGGCCATTATCCGTCAAGGCAAAGCCATCTTCCCTACCGGTGATGACGACCTGCAAGTTGGAGATAAGATTATCGTTACCACTCTGCTGCAAAATATCACGCAGATTTATGATCTGTTAGCGAGGTAGGCCCATGAATAGATCTATGATTCGCTACCTGCTGGCAAAATTACTACTGATTGAGGCGGCACTGCTGATTGTACCCATTATCGTAGCTCTAATCTACGGTGAGCCCTTAAAAATCTTTCTCTCTATCGGGGCGACCATGGCTATCCTGCTAGTTTTAGGTGGAATAGGCTCTTATTTCAAGCCCAAGGACCTGCATATCTACGCTAAGGAAGGCGTGCTGATTGTAGCCCTTTGCTGGATTCTTTGGTCCTTCTTCGGAGCTCTGCCCTTTGTTTTTTCCGGGCAGATTCCAGACGTTATTGATGCTTTCTTTGAGATCAGCTCTGGCTTTACAACCACGGGAGCGACTATCCTTAACGATGTCGGTGTCCTCTCCCATTCGCTGCTCTTCTGGCGCAGTTTTACCCACTTAATCGGAGGGATGGGAGTGCTGGTCTTTGCCCTAGCTATTATGGACAATGCCAAAAATGGTCACTTGGAGGTCATGAAAGCGGAAGTTCCGGGCCCAGTCTTTGGCAAGGTTGTGTCCAAGCTCAAGAGTACGGCCCAGATTCTTTATATCATTTATCTGGCTCTCTTTGCTATCTTTGCGCTGCTTTATTTCCTAGCGGGTATGCCTCTCTTTGACAGCCTTGTGATTGCCATGGGAACAGCTGGTACGGGAGGATTCACCGTATACAATGACGGTATCGCCCACTATAACAGCTCGCTGATTACTTATCTAGTCAGCTTTGGAGTTTTAGCTTTCGGGGTCAACTTCAATCTCTACTATTACTTGCTGATTCGTAAGTTTAAAGCTTGCTTTGAAGATGAGGAGCTCAAGGGCTATCTCTGGATTGTATTTCTTTCCACAGCCTTGATTGCCTTTAATGTCTTCCACCTCTATCAAGGCTTTGCCAAGAGCGTGGAGATTTCCTTCTTCCAAGTAGCCAATGTCATCACAACAACTGGATTTGGCTATGGCGATACAGTCAAATGGCCGCTCTTTTCTCAGGTTATCCTGCTCCTGCTCATGTGTATCGGGGGCTCAGCTGGATCAACAGCTGGGGGATTCAAGGTCATTCGGGGAATTATCATTTCCCGCATTGCTAAAAATCAGATTCTATCTACCCTGTCACCTAATCGTGTCCTGACCTTGCATATCAATGGTGCGGTCATTGACAAGGATACTCAGCATAAGGTACTGAAATACTTAGCTGTTTATATCTTGATTATTCTAGCTCTCATTTTCATTGTCAGCTTGGATAATAATAATTTCATGACGGTTGTCAGCGGGGTTGTCTCTTGCTTCAACAATATCGGCCCTATGATTGGGACGACAGATAATTTTTCTATCTTTAGTCCTTTTTCTAAACTTCTGCTAGCCTTTGCTATGATTGGCGGTCGTTTGGAAATCTACCCAATTCTCCTACTCTTCCTGCCTAAGACTTGGTCTAGAAGATAGGAAATATTCGGAAAATATAGATATATATAAAAGTCACACTAGATACTTATCTAGTGTGACTTTTTTCTTGAATTATTTCTTCTCAGGCTGAAATGGTCTGGTACAGAATCCTCTCCTGGCTGAGACCAGGGATGACATCGGAGAATGCGCGCCAAGCCCATCAAAACTCCTTTAGCACCATGCTTCTGGATAGCCTCTATCATATAGTTAGAGCAGGTGGGCCGAAAGCGGCAAGAGGGAGGGAAAGCAGGCGATATGAAGCGTTGATAAAAGCGGACAGGAGCAATAAGCAGTTTCTTTATCATTTCTTGGTCTTGGTTACAGCCAGTGTATGCAGCTGGCTGACTTCTTTTTTACTGAGCTTACGATATTCACCAGGCTTGAGGCCAGTTAAGTCCAAATGACCAAAGCGAGTCCGTGACAGCTTATCCACCTGCAGTCCGACTGCCTGGAACATCTTCTTGACCTGATGGTTACGGCCTTCGTGGATTGTCAGCTGAACGACCGAACGATTTTTCGCCGGATCAACCTTGATAATCTCATAAACCGCTGGCTTGGTTTTGCGCCCCTCGATCTCAATACCGCGAGTCAGAGGACGAAGAACTTCTTTATTGGCCAATCCTTTGACACGCGCCACATAGACCTTGTCAATCTCATTTCGGGGATGAATCATCTCGTCGGTAAAATCTCCGTCATTGGTCAGAATGAGAATACCAGAAGTATCCCAGTCCAAACGACCGACCGGATAAATCCGCTCCTTGACCAGAGGCAAGAGCTCCACGACTGTCTTACGTCCCTTGTCATCACTGACAGAGGAAATGACCCCGCGTGGCTTATTGAGGAGGTAATAAACCTTCTCTTCGTTGTAGATAGGCTGGCCTTCTACTTCAACACGGTCGCCAGACTTGACGTTCGTCGCCAGCTCACGTACCACTTGGCCGTTTATACTGACCTTCCCCTGCCTAATTAGCTCTTCTGCCTTACGACGGCTGGCTATCCCAGCATGAGCGATGTATTTATTGATTCTCATCGATATCTGTCCTTTCAATAAAGAGCTGGCTTTCTTCAGCAACTAGCTCTGTTTCTTCGACAATCGGCAGTTCATCTAGGTGATTGATCCCCATATAGTCTAAGAAATAATCCGTTGTCACATAGAGATTTGGCCGGCCAATGACTTCCTTTTTGCCATCCTCTCGAACCAGTTCAAAAGCCAAGAGCTTAGCCAAAGCACCGCTGGAATTAACCCCACGAATGTCGTCTATTTCTACCCTTGTAATCGGCTGCTTATAGGCAATGATAGACAAGGTCTCAAGGGCCGCCCGCGATAGACTTTGATTAATCGGCGCCCGTGAATAGGCCCGCAGAATCTCAGCAAACTCTGGCTTAGTGACTAGCTTATAAGTCTTTGAGGTTTCCAAGAGGGTCAGGCTGGAGTTCGGATTGGCCTCATATTGCTCAGCCAGCTTCTCCAAACTCTGAATGACACCGGTCGGCGGCAAAGAAAGGATTTCTGCCAATTGATGAACCTTGAGTCCATCTTCTCCCGCTACAAAAAGCAGGGCTTCAATCTCTGCTAACTTACTCATTTCCTCTTCCTACTAAATAAATATTTCCAAAATTTTCTTCCTGAATGACTTGCACTTCCTGCACCTTGACCAATTCTAAGGTCGCCAGAAAGAGTGTGATAACCTCATTCATGTCTTTGGTCTCTGCAAAAATCTCCTGCAGAGCCAGACGGCTCTTACCTGCACAGCGCTGACGCACGACATCCATCATGTCCTCAATCTTGTACTCGTCTCGCACAATGGTTGTATGGCTCTTAGAAAACTCCTCTTGCTTCTTGGCGATAACCTTGGAAAAAGCCAAGAAAAGATCTATCGTTGACTTGTCATGCAGGAGCTCAGCATCTTCATAAACCAGCTCCAGCTTGGGCTTAGAATAATAAAGCGCCCGGTCATCATGCTGGAGCGACATTTTCTCACCTAAGAGCTTGAACCTACGGTATTCCTCAATCTGGCTCAAGAGGTCTTGCTCCAAATCATCTTCCAGTTCAGCATTATCCGCCACCTTAGGCAGAAGCTTGCGGCTCTTAATCAGCATGAGCTGGCTTGCCATGACCATGTACTCGCCCGTCACTTCCAGCTTCATGGCCTGCAAAGTAGCCACATAAGCCAGATACTGCTCGATGACCTCCGTAATGGGCACATCATAAATATCCACCTGGTACTTAGATACGAGATGGAGCAGCAAGTCCAACGGGCCTTCAAAATCTTTTAGTTTGATATCCATTTTTATCTGTATTTTTCTAGTGTAATCATGGTTTTCAGGCCCAAATCTTGGGCAATATCATAGAGACCAATCCCCTTCTCCCGCTGGCGCAAAATAAACTGCTCACGCAGGCTTTGGGCAGATAGACTGGCTTGTCCCTGCTCAATCAAGAAGGCCTCTAGCTGACGGAAGCCCCATTGACGAGAATAGGATTTGCCGTTTTTCTCAAATAAATACGTCCCCGTCAGATAGTCCTCCAGCTCACCCGTCAGGCTCTCAGGAATCTTGATAACCCGCTTCTGACCGGCCTTTTCAATCTTCAAAACCTGAAAGTCAAGATTGACATCAGCCACTCTGACCTGCAAAATCTCGCTAGGCAGCAAGCCCATTTCCAAGATAAGAAGAGCCATCAGCCGCCCCCTGGGAACGCTTGATTCCTGCCAAAAAGCAGACAGATCCAGCAGTTCATTTTCCTGCTCCTTCGATACGGACACCTTGGGAAGGACCAAACGGTGGAACTCCTCAATAAGCCGCTGCTGATAAAGGAAGTAGAGAAATTGATTGACTGCTGAGAGCTTCCGCTTCTGAACAGCTGCCTTAAAATCCTTGATAGAGGCCTGATAAATCCGCAGATTTGTCTCGCTAATCCGGCCATGTACTTCCTCGATAAACTGCTCCAAATCATAAGAATAGGCAATTTTAGAATTTTCTGAGATATTTTTTTGATTTAAAAACGGTCTAATGTATTCTTTCATTTTTTGCGAATTTCGTACTGCTTGCTAAAGCCGTGCAACAAGGAATTGACAGCTTTCAAAATGGACTTTCTAGTAATAATTCCGTAAAAATGCTGATCCTCGCCCACAACCGGCAGGAATGACTCGTCGACCAGCTTATGAAGTACATCTGATACAGTATAATCTGGCCCAACTGTCAAGTCGTCCATTTTAGTCATATGGACGATGTCGGTCATCATGAATTCCTCTTCTGGCAGATCATGGCGCATGCGATAGGACATGATGTCGGTCAGGGAAATCGTACCAACAAACTTTTTATCTGCTGTCACGACTGGTACACGTGAGTAGGTCATCTGGCTTAGCAATAGGATAGCATGATCCACATTGTGGGTGTCAATCATAACCGCCAGATTTTCCCCAGGCGTCAAAAAAGTTTCTTCATGTTGCAGCAGATAGTCTTCAAATTCCTTAGCAATCATCGGCTAAACTCCTTGGACAAGCTTGGATAGAGTTCATGATTTCGCGTATAAAAATCAACTTTAAAGCGGGGATCATCAATCTCTACCTTAGCGTAGAGGCGTTCGTTGATTAGGCCGCGTGGCTGGCTGATGGAGCCCGGATTCAGAAAGAGCGTTTTGCCCTCCATTCGAGCATCTGGGATATGCAGATGACCGTAGAGGCAGATGTCTGCATTAACCTCTTGCGCCCACAAATCCAGCTTTTGAAAAGAAAAGTTGATATGGAAGAGATGCCCGTGAGTCTGGGCAATAATGGTCCCCGCCAAATCCGTCACCAAGCGTTCTGGATAGCCGTCGTAAAAGTCCATATTCCCTGCAACAACCTGAATCCCTTGCCATACCTCATCATCAGAAGGAAGCTCAGAGTCTCCGTTATGGAAAATCGCATCTACCTTTCCAATATAATGATTCCTAATCTCTTCAACAATAGCACGGTCGCCATGAGAATCACTCATGACTATAATGGTTTGCTTTGCCATGCTGGAAATACCTCCACTAATTTCTTAACTGCCTGAGCCCGATGGGATTGCGCATTCTTTTCTTCCATCGTCAGCTCGGCAGACGTTTTTCCTGTTTCTCCCACTAAGAACAAGGGATCATAGCCAAAGCCATTTTCCCCTTTTGGCTCATGGGCAATGTAGCCCGGCCAATCCGCTTCCACTACCAGAGACTCCCTGTCAGGACTAGCCACCACTAGGGTCGTATGAAAATGGGCAGAGCGGTCCTTGATATCAAACACCATAGCCAACTCATGCAGGAGCTTGATGTTGTTTTCATCGTCTGTCGCACCTACTCCAGCGAAGCGAGCCGACCAGACGCCAGGCAAGCCGCCTAAAACATCGACCTGCAGACCTGAGTCGTCAGCTAGCACCATTTTACCGGTCAGCTTACTGATTGTCTCTGCCTTGAGCCGCGCATTTTCCTCAAAGGTAGTTCCCGTCTCTTCCACTTCTGGCAAATCAGGATAATCATTGAGATTTTCAACCTTATAGCCCAACTTATCAAAGAGTTTACGAAATTCTGCTGTCTTTCCTTCGTTGCGAGTCGCAATCAAAATAGTATCTCCGACAGCCATCTCTGACTCCTGCCCCTGACCAAAAAAGTCGGTCATCTTAACTCCATCCTTAGACAGGAAGAAGACCTTGCGCAGCAAGTCCTTTTCTGTAATCAGAATAGCTCCCTTATGACTGGTCGCCTTAAAATCCCGCTCCCGACGGTCGTTAATCATATTGAGGACAAACTGGATATAGGACATAGGCGATCCGTATTTGACCACAACTGTGGTAAAGGCGTTGTATTCTTCATCCAAATCCCGCTCAATCAGCTCACACAACTCTGCATCAATATGCTCCAAGAGCCTGTAAGGGATATCATTGAAATGATAGCCAGCCTTGCGAAAGCGGGTCCATTCTCCGATATACCAATTGTTCTCGTCAATGTATTCATAAATTTTATTTGTCATAAGCTTACATGCTCCACATTCACTTTCAGGCCCAGCCAGCTTTCTGCAATCTCCGAAAAGCTTTTGGCATTGGCAGTTGTGTAAAATTGGTGGTTGAGCTCCTGCTTTTCCCGGCTGCGGTTGATTTCAAAGTAATTGAGTAGGACAGAAATATCCCGTACGCATTCTGCTCCGCTGTCAATCAGTTTCACATCCGGTCCCATCCTATTTTGAATAATAGGCCGGAGCAAGGGATAGTGGGTGCAGCCCAAGACGAGGGTATCTACCCGGCCAGCCAGAGGCTGCAGGGTTTCATAGACCACTTTTTTGGTAAGACTGGAATGAAGTTCATTGGACTCTACCAAAGGTACAAACTTAGGGCAGGCCAAGCTCTCCACCTGCATTTCCGGCGAGAGCGCTTCAATCTTCTGACGATAAATATCAGAAGAAACAGTCATTGGCGTTCCGATAACACCGATGCGGCCACTGGCAGTTGACTTAATAGCTGCACTAGCCCCCGGCAGAATCACGCCCAGTACTGGAATATCCAGCTTTTCCTTCACTTCTTCCCAGACAACAGCAGTCGCTGTATTGCAGGCAATGACAATCATCTTAACATCCTTGGTCAGGAGGAAGTTGACCAATTGCCAGGTATAAGCGCGAATCTGCTCAGCAGGCCTAGGGCCGTAAGGAGCCCGCGCTGAATCTCCGATATAAATGACCTCTTCGTGGGGGAGCTGCCGCATGAGCTCACGGACTACAGTCAAACCGCCCACTCCTGAGTCTAAAAAACCGATTGGTCGATTATCCATAAGGTCTTCTTTCTAAAACAAGGGACTGGAAGCCGATTCCAAATCCCCATTTTTTTATAGATTTTCTCTGCTGGTATTAAAAGCCAGCCTCTAGAAAATTATTTTTTCTTTTTGCTCTTAGCAAGCGCAGCTTTCTGCTGGCTGATAATTTGACGATAAACTTGCTGTACTTTCGCTTCATTTGGCCGTTGACCGCTAGCGCTAAGCAAGGTCCGAACTGCTTCTACATTCAGACGCGGATTTTCTGCAAATTCCTTCTCCACTTGACGACGAAGTAGATACATACCCAAGATCACGCCTCCAGCAAATGCTGCCATAATCAAGAAAATTGCTAAAACTAAATTCATATCGAGAACTCCTCTATTTCCATTTTTACATTGCTCTTCATTATATCAAATTTTCTCTATTTTTCAAAATCAAAGCCATACAGTGTCGCAAAATAATCTTCTGGTTTTTCAGCCCGACGAATCATGCGAATATTGCCATCTTGTTCCAAGAGAATTTCGCTGGAGCGGAGCTTGGCATTGTACTGATAACCCATAGAAAAACCATGAGCACCCGTATCGTGAATCACTAGTGTATCGCCAATTTGGCTGACAGGCAGCGGGCGATTAATGGCGAATTTATCGTTATTCTCACAAAGACTGCCGACAACATCCACAATCTCTATCTCTCCCTCGGGTCGATCCATATTGGTAATGTGGTGATAAGAACCGTACATGGCAGGACGCAGCAGATTGACCGCAGAGGCATCCACTCCCAGATAGGTTCGGTAGGTCTGCTTCTTATGGGTAACCTTGGTGACCAGCAGGCCATAAGGCGCCAACATGAAGCGGCCAAGCTCCGTATAAATCTTGACCTGTCCTAGACCAGCTGGAATTAGAATAGCTTCATAGGCCTGACGAACTCCTTGGCCAATGACCGCAATGTCATTTTCCTCGCCATCAGGTTGATAATTAATGCCGACACCGCCAGATAGATTGATAAAGTCCAGCTCAACTCCTGTCTCAGCCACTACTTCTACAGCCAGCTCAAAAAGCTGACGGGCCAGTTCAGGATAGTAGTCATTGCTGACAGTATTTGAGGCCAAGAGAGCATGAATGCCAAACTTCTCAGCTCCCAACTCCTTGAGCTCTTTGAAAGCCTGAATCAGCTGGTCCTTGGTCATACCAAACTTGGCTTCTTCTGGATTATCCATAATGCTGGTTCCCAGCTCAAAGACACCGCCAGGGTTGTAACGGCAGGAAATGACCTTGGGAATACCAGCGGCTTCCTTTAGAAAAGCTACATCTTCATAAGCATCCAGATTGATAGTCGCTCCTAGGTCACGCGCAAACTGAAAGTCCTCAGCTGGCGTGTTATTGGACGAAAACATGATATCCTGTCCAGCAAAGTCCAGCTTTTGGCTCATGAGCAGTTCGACATAGCTGGCACAATCCACCCCGCAGCCTTCTTCTTTGAGGATTTGTAAAATAGCAGGATTGGGAGTGGCCTTGACGGCAAAATACTCTTTAAAACCTGGATTCCAAGAAAAGGCCTCATGCAGGGCACGCGCTCTTTCCCGAATTCCCTTCTCATCATAAAGATGAAAAGGTGTTGGAAACTGCGCCGTAATCTCAGCTAACTTTTCACGACTGACAAAAGGAGTTTTCATACTGTTCTCGCTTTCTATTTGCTGGGTTTATTATACCATAAATCCATAGGAGAAACAAAAAGCACTGGAGCAAACATCCAATGCTTGAGTCTTATTTAGCTGAGTTATTTGTTTCTTCCAAAAATACGTAGCAAGCTGAGGAAGAGATTAATGAAGTCCAGATACAGATGCAGAGCCAGCGAAATTGCCCAGCCATTTCCTGGATTGCCATTGGTCTGCTCATAGACATAGCGGATTTTCTGATTGTCCCAAGCGATGAGCCCTGAGAAAATAAGGACACCAACGATACTGATGATAAAGTCCAAGCCACTGCTTCTCAAGAAGATATTAAGGAAGCTAGCAGCGATAATACCAATCAAACCGGCCATACAAGCTTTCCCTATTCCAGATAGGTCCTTTTTAGTCACCTTGCCGATGAAGCCCATAGCAAAGAACATAACTGTCGTTGTCAGAAAGGCTAAGAGAACAGTTGACTGAAGATACAGCGCCATGATAATACTCAGGGTAAATCCATTGATGGCTGAATAAGCTAAAAACATAGGCAACGCCGCCGGACTATTGCTCCGAGCAGTTCCAGATGCTACCAACACAAGGATAAACTCAACTGCAATAGCCGCATAGAAAATCCAAGTGGAGCCTGTCAAAACAGAGATAATAATGTCCTGAAAGAAGTTCAGCATCAAGAGGGATACGACTGCTGAGATTCCAATACCGACACCAACGATAGAATAAATCTTGGCATAGAAAGAATTAATATCTGATTGATCTTGAATAATAGAATGGTTCATAGTTACTCCTTTTATAATAAAACATTTACGGTTTCAGCATCTTTCGATGAAAGAGCTTGCGATTACCGCCCTTACGTCTCCAAGGTGCCGTCGCTTCTTTGACGGCCCAATACTTGTCCACCATCGTCACAACGAATGATTCTTTGTAGCGAGGTGGTGCCAAGGTCAGGCCCCACATATGCTTGACGATAATGTCCTCTTCGACTTTATTAAGCTTGGTAATCTTACGAGCATTGCGAACTGCCAACCTGGGATGAACCCAAGCATGACTCTTCTTAAACTTGGTCACACGCCAGTCATAGTAGAATAAGTCATGAAGCAGGGCACCGCGTGCCGTGCTGCGGGCATTCCAACCAAATTTTTTGGCAATTCTGTAACTAGTATAACTTACATTGATGGAATGTTCAAGTCTATTGGAATGAATATGATGGGGAATTTCTTTCAGGCGCTGTACACTGGGCTTTTCAATCAAGTGCCCAACATAGGCCATAAATTCCTCGTCCTTTTTGTAAGGCATAGAATCACCTCCCTTGCCAACTATTATATCTCTTTTTCTGATTTTTAGCTTAAATGAAAAATTAAAATACCAGCAGCGACAGCAACATTGAGACTTTCTGCCTGCCCCTTCATGGAAATATGGACCAGAATATCAGCTGCTGCCGTCATTTCTGGACTAATTCCCTTCCCTTCATTGCCCATGACTAGGGCAAATCTCTCTTTGCTGTCTACCTCTCTGTAATCGATAGATGTTGACGACAAGGTCGACGCTAGAATTGGCAGACGGGAAGACTGAGCCAGCCTAATAAAATCAGCTGTATCCAACCGATAAACTGGCAGATGAAAATGGCTTCCCTGCATAGAGCGCAGCGTTTTTAAGTTATAGATATCTGCTGACAAACGAGAGATGAAAACCCCGTCAAAGCCAGCTGCATCAGCTGTCCGAATGATGGTACCGACATTACCTGGATCCTGAACATCCTCCAAGAAAAGATAGCGCCCATTTAACCCCGATGGTATTTCTTCCCTTTCAAAAGCCACTTCCGCGACAATCCCCTGTGGTGTCTTACTATCAGCCAAATCTGCTAAAATCTCTGGACTGACAAAGATTACCTGAGAAAAATCGGCTAATCGCTCTGCGTATTCTGCTAAAGCAAAAATCCGAATCAGCTCTGCCCGGCTGCTGACAGCTTCCTCAAATAAATGCCAGCCCTCGATCAAATAAGAATCCTTGCGGTATTTTTTGTGATGAAGTTTTTTAGCTTTTTTTACCACATTATTGGCTTTTGAGGTTATAATATTCATAAGAACATTATACCACAATTTAGCAGACTTGCACTCATACTGAGGGCTTAAATCCCCTCGGTCCGCTCACTAAAGGAGGATGCCATGCAGAAGGTAAAAATGATAGCCCAAGGACGGGTACAAGGGGTTGGATTCCGCTGGGGAGTCTATTCTCTAGCGCTGGAAATCGGAGGTATTACCGGCCGGGTCTGGAACAACGATGACGGTACTGTAGGCATTCTGGCTCAGGCTGATGACCCAGCTTTGATGGCCAAATTTATCCAGGAAATCCGCAAGGGACCGACACCTTTTTCTAAGGTCAGTTATTTGGATGTGACCATGGCTAATTTCGACTCCTATCCTGACTTTAAAATTTCAAATTAGGTCTGCAGAACTATTGTATATTTTGCAAAAAAACAGTAGAATAGATAGGTATTATTTTTTAGAAACAAAGGATATGAACTCGTGAAACATTTCAAACGCTTTTTATTCTCCGGTATGGGACTGGCTGCGCTTCTTTTCCTGTCTGGCTGTGTAGGCCGCGACAAGGCCGGTAATCCTTCTGGTCTGATCTGGGATGTGATTGGTCAGCCTATGGCGGATGGTATCCAATTTTTCGCCAAGAATTCAGGCTTGGGTTATGGTCTGGCGATTATTATCGTTACGCTCATCGTGCGGATTATCATTCTGCCGCTAGGAATCTATCAGTCTTGGAAGGCAACGCTTCAGTCTGAAAAGATGAACTACTTTAAGCCGATTTTTGCCCCAATCCAAGAGCGAATCAAAAATGCCGAAACTCAGGAAAAGAAAATGCAGGCTCAGCAAGAACTGATGGCTGCTCAAAAAGAGAATGGACTCAGCATGTTTGGCGGTATAGGCTGTCTGCCTCTGCTTATCCAAATGCCTTTCTTCTCAGCCCTCTTCTTTGCCGCTCAGTATACTCAAGGAGTTGCAGGCAGTTCCTTCCTCTGGATTAAAGACCTGGCCAAAAGCGACTTGGCTTTGACTGCCATTGTCGGTATCCTCTACTATATCCAGTCGGTGCTCTCTCTGCATGGTATTGAAGATGAAACTCAAAGAAACAGCATGAAACAGGCTTCTTATATGAGCCCTATCATGATTGTTGGTTTCTCTTTCTTCTCCCCTGCCGCAGTCACTCTCTACTGGGTAGTCGGTGGATTTATCCAAATCATCCAGCAATTTATCATCAACTACATCATCCGACCTCGCTTGAGAAAACAGGTAGCAGAGGAATTTGAAAAAAATCCTCCTAAAGGCTTGAAAAAAGCGAGTCGGGCTAAAGATGTCACTCCAAAAGCTCAGCCGGCTATTGAGCAAAAGAACAAAAAGAAAAAGAACCGTAATGCTGGTAAGCAACGGTCAAGATAAAGAAAAATTCTTCTAGACAATACTAGAAGAATTTTTTTAAACTCAAGTAAAACTCCGCATCGTCAATACAAAAAGCTCAGCAAACAAAGCAATAACTGATTAACGAGGTGACGCTATCATAGTAAAACGGTAAAGCCAATCAAGCCTTTCTTATATGAAACCCAAATCCTGCCCTTGAAAATCCGCACCAGACTTTCTGCCATGGATAGGCCAATCCCGTAGCCAGGCTGCTTCTGATTGTGCGATTCGTCTTCGCGATAGAAACGATCAAAGAAACGGCTGTAATCAACATTTTTACCGTCCGCGTAACTATTGGCTACCGTCAGACGAGCTCGTTTCCCACGCTTAGCCTTGGTTAGGGTGACAAAAATTTGTCCATCTTCGTCACAATACTTGCAGGCATTGTCAATCAGGATACTAACCAATTCATAAAGTTCATCTTCAGTTGCCTTGACATGGATGTCTTCCTGCAGCTTGATCTCGTACTTCTTGCCAGCCTTCTCGATGACAGACTTGAAGTTTCCTGCTACTTTTTTTACAACTTCTGAGAAATTCACATCCACCAAGGTAACATCTGGCTGCTCTTCCAGACGGGCCAGAACGACCATTTGATTGATTAGATTACTGAGGCGCTTGACCTGGTCCTTGGTGCTTTCTGTCCATTCATTTTCGCCAGTCATCAGCTCTTGCAGCTCCGTATTGGCTGAAATGATTGCCAATGGCGTCTTCAGTTCATGTCCAGCATTGGTAATGAAACGCTTTTGGTTTTCGTAGTTTTTGATATAGGGACGGATGGCAAAGTTGGAAAATCCAGACACGACTAAAACAAAGAAAATAAAGCTATAGAAACACAACTGGATAGACAGCCAGAAAAAGTCATTGCGGCTTTCGAGGTAATTGGTCGAATCTAAGACCACCAATAAATAGCGCTTGGTCTTGGAATCCTGCGTTATCTGGTAGGAATAAAATTGACTGCCTACCTTAAAAACGCCACTGCTACGGCTATCCTTAATCACTTTGTTAGCGTAGCTGAGCGCCTGCTCCTTAGATAGATTGGAAAGATGATCCAAGTTGGTGGAGTAAAGTGTTTTGTCTTCCTTATAAACCACACTGAAATAGCGGTATTGGTAGATTGTGTCAATGGTGATACGGTCGTTTTGCAAGCTCTCTGCCGTTTCTTCTACGCTGGGAAAATCTCCATTATTGGCAGATAGAATATTGAGAACGGCTTGGATTTCTCCGTTGGTCTGCAGAAAGCGAACGGAGTTTAAGACAGCAATCATGGTCAGCAAAATACAGACAATAGCCGCCGAAGCCAGCAGAATGAACCGAATTTTAAGCTTCCGAAACATGGCTATCTCCTTCCAGCGGCACCAGAGTGAAACTACCACCTTCCTCGCCCAAAATAGCAAGATCAGCATGGATAGCCTTCAGCTTCTGGCGCAAATAGGAAATATAAATCCAGACGAAGCCTTCGTCCAAATCCTCATCCTCGTCATTAGCCCAAACATGACGGAAGATTTCCTGAGTAGAAAGACTCTTCTGGGCATTAAGCATGAGAAATTCCATCATTTTAGATTCCTTACCAGCTAAGCGAATAGAATTGGAGCTAATGAGTTCATGCTCTCCGACATTAAGGCTCGTTTGGCCAATCTGCAGCAAATTGGGAGTAAAAGTCGCTACCCGTCTGGACATAGACCGCAGGCGAGCCAGAAGCTCTTTCAGAGAGAAGGGCTTGGTCAGATAGTCATCTGCACCGGCATCCAGCCCTGTGACCTTATCATCCACCTCTGACATAGCTGTCAGCATGATGACATGGGTCGTATTTCCGGTTTGGCGAATTTCTTTCAGCGCTTCAATGCCTGTCTTGACAGGCATCATGATATCCAGAATCATCAAATCATAAGCGTTTTCCTTGGCCAAGTCCACAGCTTCTTGCCCATCAAAGGCTGTATCAACCTGATAGCCTTCATGGGTCATTGCCGTTTCCAAGACACGGGACAGCTGTTGCTCATCTTCAGCTAATAAAATCTTCATCATCTCACTCACTTTCTCGAATCAAATTGCGGATGGTCTGCATGGTCACATCACAGGAAGCCAGCTCATCTGCACAGCGTTTCAGCTCGCGGACAATCCGCTTGCTGTCTTTAATCTCATGCTTGTACTTCATCTGATGCTCTAAGCTGGCCCAAGAGTCCATAGCAATGGTCCGAAGCTGGATTTCTACAAAATAGCGACCAGGGTTTTGACCATGACAGTCCTCATAAGGAGTCTCCACCTCTAATATCAAGTGGTAGGAGCGATACCCATTAGGCTTGGCAGCTCGGATATAGTCCTTTTCCAGAACAATCTCACAGCCCTCCAGCTGACGAAGCACCTCAATGGTCTGATAGATGTCCTCGATAAAACCGCAAACAATCCGAATCCCAATCGCATCACGAATTTCTTTCAGGGCTGACTCTGGCACCCTAGGCAGATTCTTGCGTTGACATTTCTCTTCCATACTGGCTGCCTGCTTGACTCGTGCATTAAAATGCTCAAAAAGCTTCTGCCCTGTTTCCTGCTTGACTCGATCATTTGCCTCTTGAATACGCTGACTAAGATCCTCTAAAATCTTGGGCAGGTAGACGCCGTATTTCCCATAAATATCTTGCTCTTGCATACAGTTCTCCTACTTTTCTAGCTTATTCTCATTATAGCATAACCATCTGTCTTTTCTCTATTTTTCCCCTGCTCTTCTTATCTAGCCTACACTCTCTGTCTTAAAAGAAACGAAAAAAGAACCAGTCTTCGAGCCAGTTCCTTTTGGTATTTATTAAACGGTTTTTTCAACCTTGAGAATTTTAACGTCGTAGCTGCCAACCGGTGTTTCAACTGTTGCAGTATCACCTGTTTTCTTACCAATCAAAGCTTGTCCAATCGGGCTTTCATTGGATACCTTGCCTGCGAAAGCATCTGCACCAGCAGAACCAACGATAATGTAGACTTCCTCTTCGCTTTCACCTACTTCTTGAATGGTAACTGTTTTGCCGATAGCTACCTCGTCCTTGGCTACAGCGTCACTGTTTACAATCTCAGCGTAGCGAATCTTGGTTTCCAGACTGGAAATCTGACCTTCCACAAAAGCCTGTTCGTCCTTTGCAGCTTCGTATTCACTATTTTCTGACAAGTCGCCGTATGAGCGGGCAATCTTGATACGTTCTACCACTTCTGGACGACGCACCAATTTCAGTTCTTCTAATTCTTTTTCTAGTTTTTCCTTTTCCTCTAGGGTCATAGGATAAGTTTTTTCAGCCATTTTTTCTCTTTTCTTTTATTTTATTTTAAAACTAAAACAAGAGGCTGAGACAAGTCTGTATCAGTCCCTTTTTTATATATATAGCAGGACTGAGAAAGCTTGAACTAAATGCACTAGCTTTCTCTCGTCTGCAATGACAGCAGTCTAATTAGAACTGCTGCTGGATTGAGTGAGCTTGCTATTGACATGCTCCTCAACATTTTTAGCGTGTTCCTCATAAGTATTGGCGAAGTAAACAGCACCTGTTTCAACATTTGCCACAAAGTAGAGGTAGTCCGTCTTACTTGGATTAATGGTAGCTTCTAGAGCAGATAGGCTGGGACTATCAACTGGTCCAGGCATAAGCCCTTCTTTTTTATAGACATTGAAAGGCGAGTCGATATTGGTATCAATTTCAGCGTCCTCTTTCAGAGTCGTTTTCTTTCCTAGCTTGCCTTGAGCATAAAGGATAGCGATATTACTCTGAAGCGGCATCGCCTGATTGAGACGGTTGTAAAAGACGCTGGCAATATCTTTGCGATCCTGATCTGTCGAACCTTCTTTTTCCACTAGAGAAGCAAGAGTCAGAACTTCATTAACCGTTAGGTTCTTCGCTTCGATGGTAGAGTAATAAGAAGACAGATTGGTATTCATAGCGCCCAACATCTGGTCAATCAAGCTTTCCAGATCCGCATCCTCACCATAGTTATAAGTGGCAGGGAAGAGGTAGCCTTCTAAGCGGTATTTGACTCCACTGTCCTTGCTTGGCAATGTGCCCAGCAGCTGTGGATATTTAGCCGCCATCTTGGAAATGAAAGCTTCATCCTGCACCTTAGCTAGGAAATCGTCCTTACTAAAAGGTGTCTTGCTAGTCTTCTTAGAAGTTGCAGCTGCATTAACCGTCACAGCCTCTGCAATCTGCTCCAGTGTATATCCTTCAGGAATAGTAACCTTACCAACAACTGGTGGTTGCGGTGTATCTGTTCCACCTTCCTGAAGCTGCCGAGCAATGGTATCTAGATCCATACTCTTCTGGAGATTGTAATAGCCAGACTGGTAATTGTTAAAGCTTTTAATCTTGGAATACAGACTAAAAACTTGGGCATTTTTAATCAGCCCCTTTTTCTCGAGAATTTCCCCAATCTGTTTAGAGCTAGAGCCTTCTGGTACTTCAACCGTCACATACTCTGTTGCGTTTGCATCAACAGGTTTAAGAGCTGAAGATACATAAGTGTAGCCGACAACTCCTGTGACCACAAGTCCCAGCAGGACAATCAGCAAAACCGTTGTCATAATCCTACGGGCTAAGGTGTTTTGACGTTTTTTCTTGACCGTGTTGTTGGCCCGATTCGCCCGAGATAAAACCTCATTGGGCTTCTTATCTTCCTCATCCACTCGACCATAGACCTGAGGGTGAGCCTTTTCATTCTCTGACATTTTATATGTTACATCAACTGAAGCGGGAGTAGTTTCAAAATCCTCATCAAATAATATTTTAGATTGTCTATCTGAATCTTTTACAGATTCAGCTTTGAAATCTTTTTCACTTTCTGGAGTAAGATTATTTTCACCACTTGCTTCCGCTAAATCTCGTAGAATCTGCTCTCTAAAGCTCAGATTCTTCTCTTTGTCTTGTGATTTTTCAGTCAAAAATTTGACCTCCTTCATCATAATCCCTAACATTATATCTTAAAAGTCAGATAAATGCAATAAGAGTAGGATTTTCTAGCTTATTATTGGTTTTTTTACAGTTTGAGACTAGGATTTTCCCAGACCATATCAAACCAAGTAGCACCTGCGTAAGTTGATTTTGACAAACCTTCATTTACAAAGGCATGCTTCTCGTAGTAAGCGATTAGGTAATCATGACAGGTCAAATTAATGCCATGGCGTTCATCTGCTATAGCAATCTCTTTCATAGCTTCCAATAGCATGCGACCGATCCCCATCCCCTGAGCATCCTTCGAGATAGAGAGGCTGGTCAGAGAGATAAAGCCACCGTCCAGATGACCATAATCTTCAATCTCCTCTGTAAAGGAAATATCATTTAAATAACGTTCTGGATGTACAGGTCCCTCCAGATAGCCCAAAATCTTACCGTCCTTTTCCGCCACCAAAAAAGTCGAAGATAGGGTTTGGATATGTGCTTCTATACTTTCGCGGCTAACAGCCTCCTCTGGACTGAAATTTTCCAATTCGATAGCATAAATGGCGTCTAAGTCAGCCATTTGAGCTTGACGGATAATCATCACTTCTCCTTAAAATTGGGATTTTCCCACACCATATCAGACCAAACTGCCCCACCATGAGTTGAGTCAGAAATCCCTTCGTGGACGAAACCATTCATCTCATAATAAGGTATCAGCTCATCATGACAGGTTAGGCTAATGCCCTTTCGATTTTGCTGAACAGCTATTTCCTTGAGAGCTGCAAGCAACAACGTTCCGACTCCCTGCCTCTGAAAATCAGGATGGACAGACAGACTTTGGACGGCAATGAAGCCACCTTCTGGAGTATTAGCACCCACCTTGCTAAAGAGGTCATCAGTCAAATATCGCACCTGAACAGCTGGTCCAACAATATAGCCCGCAAGCTGACCATGCAGCTCTGCTAGCAAAAAAGTATCTGGAATTTGCTCAATCCGCTCTTTGAGAACTTCTGAACTGGCTGCTTCTGCTGCTGGAAAATTCAGCTGCTCAATTGCAAGAATTTCTTCCCAGTCGCTCAAGTCGGCCTGTCTGATTCGAATCGGTACTTCCATCAAGTCTCCTTCTACTGAACGTTGCTAGTCAGATTGGACAGGAGACGTTCAAAGGAATATTCATAGGTCTGGATGTCACCAGCTCCCATAAAGACATAAACGGCATTATCGTGGTCAAGAAGCGGAGAAACATTATCCACGTCAATAACCTTGGCCCGCTTCACAATCTTTTCAGCCAGATCTTCTACCTTGACATCGCCATTGTCCACCTCACGCGCAGATCCGTAAATCTGAGCTAAATAGACTGAGTCAGCCTGATTGAGGGCTTCCGCAAATTCGTCCAAGAGAGCAATGGTCCGAGTGAAGGTATGCGGCTGGAAGATCGCCA
Source organism: Streptococcus sp. CCH8-C6 (assembly GCF_001557225.1). NCBI lineage: Bacteria > Bacillati > Bacillota > Bacilli > Lactobacillales > Streptococcaceae > Streptococcus > Streptococcus sp. CCH8-C6. Next base: position 129,661 of record NZ_LSJN01000064.1, on the reverse strand, counting down.
CGATTTCTTTGCTTGGATACTTCTGACGAGCTGCATCCAGAGTCGCGATAATTTCCGTTGGATGGTGAGCAAAGTCATCAATGATGACTGTTTCGTTGACAATTTTCTCTGTAAAACGGCGCTTAACTCCGCCAAAGGTCTTGAGGTGTTCCCGAACTAGATTCAGATCAAGACCTGCAGTATACAAGAGGCCGATTACTGCCGTCGCATTCATAATGTTGTGGCGGCCAAAGCTTGGAATCTGGAACTCACCCAGCTCTTGCCCGCGGAAAGAAACTTTAAAGCCTGAACCGCTGGTGGAACGCAAGAGATCGTGAGCGACAAAGTCATTGCCTTCTTCCTTGAAGCCATAGTAGTAAATCGGAGCCTTGGACGTAATCCGGCGCAGCTGCTCATCTTCTCCATAAATGAAGAGTCCTTTGGTAATCTGCTTGGCATAGTCATTGAAAGCATTAAAGACATCTTCCAGACTCGTGAAATAATCCGGATGGTCAAAGTCGATATTAGTAATAATCGAATATTCCGGATGATAAGGCATGAAATGACGCTCGTACTCGTCTGACTCAAAGACAAAGTACTTGGCATTGGCGGAACCGCGGCCTGTACCATCCCCAATCAGATAGCTGGTATCCGTGATATTGGACAGAACGTGGGAAAGAATACCTGTTGTAGAGGTCTTCCCGTGGGCACCAGCCACTCCCAAACTGACAAAGTCACGCATAAAGCCACCTAAAAATTCATGGTAGCGTTTATAGCTGATACCATTTGCGTCTGCATAGGCAATTTCTACATTGTTATCTGGACGAAAGGCATTGCCAGCAATGATTTCGAAGTCTGGCTGGATATTCTTTTCATCAAAAGGCAGGATGGAAATGCCAGCCTGCTCCAAACCGCGCTGAGTGAAATAATATTTATCAACGTCACTGCCCTGAACCTTATGGCCCATCTGGTGCAGCATCAAAGCCAAAGCGCTCATACCAGAGCCCTTAATCCCGATAAAATGATAGGTTTTCGTCATGATTACTCCTTATTCGCGATTTAAATTTGTTAAATCTAATTCTTGAGCTTTCGCATGTTGAGATTGAGATTCCAAAACTTTTTCTTTATTATAAATCTGACTGTTTTTTAAAAAATCATAATTATTTTTCTTTGCTTGCTTTTGCTCTTCCTTTGGTTGAGATGCTGGGCTCATAGGAACATCAGCTAAAATATAAGTTTCTTGTGACATTTTATCGCCAAACTTAGAAAATTCTCCTACTGTATTCTTCTGAAACAAAGCTGTAGGTTTTGATTGGTCCCGATTTGAAGTTGTTGATACTTTTCGTTTGCGCATTTTATTTGGTAAATCGCTTGTCAGATAAGGAGCTGAACGCTTCTTTTTTAAATCTGCCCGAGCTTCCTCACGTGCCTGCTCAGCATAACGGATGGCCGGATCTTTCTTATCAATCGGCTTTTTAAAATCCTTGGAAGCTGACTGCTTTTGTAGTGGTCTTCTAATAGCCTGACTGGCAGCGATAGGAGCATGCCTGTTGGAGTCCACAATCGGCATCCATTCCAAATAATTACGGTCAGTATAGTCTCCGGTAATGTTGCTAATGAGATCCAGTTCATCATAAAGATTCATATGCGGCATTTCCGTCAGCATGATTTCATCATCTGACACCAGAGGAAATTGTTTATCAGTCATATCTTTTTCCTTTCAACCCTTCATTATTATAAACTATTCAGGCTATTTTTCAAGCTATTCTGCCGAAATTCCCAGAATTTCTCGAATTTCCTCCACAGAGAGACTGGATTTGGCTTCTGCTCCGTCAAGAATAGTCGAAACCAGATTGCGCTTGCTCTCCTGCAGCTCCTGTATCTTCTCCTCAATCGTACCCCGTGTAATCATCCGATAGACTTCGACATTGCGCTCCTGACCGATACGATGGGCACGGCCAATGGCCTGGGCTTCAACCGCTGGATTCCACCAGAGGTCGACCAAGATGACTGTATCAGCACCGGTCAGATTGAGACCGACACCTCCAGCCTTAAGGGAGATCAGAAAGGCTGAACGCTGGCCGTCATTGAAAGCTGTTGTCATGTCCTGACGCTCTTTAGCCGGAGTAGAGCCTGTAATCTTAAAGGACTCTATACCAAGCATGTCCAACTCACTCTCGATAATATCCAGCATACCACGAAATTGTGAAAATATGAGGACACGACGATTACCATCTTGTATCTGTTCAAGTAATTCCCGTAAACTTTCTAGCTTACCGCTCTCGCCCTCGTAATCTTCCATAAACAGCTTCGGAGTGTCACAAATCTGGCGGAGACGCATAAGACCTGATAGAATCTCTATCTTGCTGCGGTTGATTTCATCTTCTGTCGCATGGATGACTCTGTCCTGCATCTGTTTGAGCAGAGCCAGATAAATGGTCTTCTGACTATCTGCCAATTCATTGCGATAGGCAACCTCAATCAAATCAGGCAATTCCTGCAGCACATCTTCTTTCTTGCGCCGCATAACAAATGGTTTGATATAGCGAGCGACTTTCTTAGCCGGCAGTTTTAAAAATTCCTTTTTGCTTGGCAAAAGTCCTGGCATGACAATCTGGAAAATAGACCAAAGTTCTCCCAGATTATTCTCAATCGGCGTCCCAGAAAGGGCATAGGTATGCTCCACTTCAAAATCCCGTAAATACTGGGCAATCTTGGTCTGGTCATTCTTCATGACCTGAGCCTCATCCAAAATCAGATACTGGAAGTGGTTATCTCGGTATTCTTCCACATCCTGCCTGAAAGAAGCATAGCTGGTAATCGTAATCTGATGCTTCTCCGCAATCAGCTCATCACGAACATTTTTCAGACCATACACCACCGCCACATCCAAATGCGGAGCAAATTTAGCAAACTCATCGCTCCAGTTGTAAATCAGGCTGGATGGCGCCAAGATTAAGACTTTCTTAGAGTCATCTATACGCGAACTCAGAAAAGAAATCGTCTGCAGGGTCTTTCCCAGCCCCATATCGTCAGCCAAGATGCCACCGAAGCCATACTTATCCAGCATGAATAGCCACTTGACACCCGTCTCTTGGTAATCCCGAAGGTCAGCCTTGACTTGCAGCTTGGGAAGAGGAAATTCCTCAGGGTGAGTCAGGTCAAAGGCTAGCTGCTGCACATCTTTTGAAAACTGTACCCTATCCTTGCCCTTAAAAAACTCTGCCAGTTGATAAGCTGCCAGACTGCTGGTCTGAATGAAGCCATTTTTAGTCCGCTTACTCCGCAGCTGCTGCAAAGTCCGACTCATCTCCTTGGTCTCTTCATCGAAAATCAAGACTTGCCCGGACTTACTGATAAAGAAGTCCTGCTCCTTAAAGAGCGAATCAAGCACAGCATCTATCTCTGACTGCGCAATGCCAGCAAAATCGAAACCAACATCTAAGAGGCCGCCCTTCATCTTGACAGTGATTCTTGGACTTTCTGTCTGTGCCAGCGCCTCTAACTCTTCTGTCATGCTGACACAGCCCAAAGCCTCAAAGTTGGGAATGACTTCTGAGAAGAAATGATAAATTTCTTCCGGCTTCAGAGGCGGTCGCTGGCTGTAAAAGTCTGCCACAAAACCTGCCTGCAGCATTTGCTTAAATACCTGCTGCTCATGCTCAAAATTACCTGCAAAAGGCAGACGTTCCAAATCTTTGCGAGTCGTCACTTTCCTGTCTCCATAGTCAAAGACAGTGTCCAAAATCAGACGCTTGTCAGGACCGATGTCAAAGTCAAACTTGGCTGTAAAGTCATGAATCATCATACTTTCAGGTGCTTCTACCCGACCAACTTTTTTAAACTCAGACAAACTGGAAGCCAGCTTAGTCCTTTCTGACAAGTCGAATTGCAGGTGCTTTAACCGATCATGCTCTATAGGCAACTCCCGTAAAGCCTTAATTAGTCTTATCTGCTGAGGATTTAGCTGGTAGAAGGTATCTCCATAAAAAATAAACTGGCCATCATAAATCATCTTATAATTCTTCTCAGCAATGACTAGCTCAAAATGCTCTTCATACTCTTCCACTTTGAAAGTATAAACTTCTGCCTCTTCATGTAAATCTTGGAAAAAGACTTCACTGTAGTCATAAAGGCTGTACTCTAAGCGGAAAGAAGATAGATTCATCAGGAAGATAACTCCCTCTTCAAAGATACTAGCCGGGAAGAAAAGATTGCGCCCAGCATTTGGGAAAATCAAAGAAGAATCTTGCCCCTGATAGTCGGACACTAGTCCTTGCAGGAAAACGAGCAAATCTTGACTGGCTTCATCAAAATCTTCCAAATGAATAGCCTCATAGTAACTCTTACCAATCTGATAATGCCCGCCCTTTTCCAAGGTCCGAAGGAAGGAAAGAACGTCTCGGACAACATAAGAGCGTTCGTCCGGCAAGCGGCTGATCCGGAGACTCCAGAGAAACTGTCCTGTATAAGAATCCTCCTGACCAGTAGCCGAAAGCTCATAACGAACCTGTTGATTGGATTTATCCGGCAAGACCTTATCCAAGAACAAGCTTCCAAAAGAAACTAGCTCTTGGGTTTCCTGACTGGTCAACTCCTCTTCTTCCATACTCTTTAGCACATCTTTTCCCGATGGGGCATTTTTCAGATAATACTCCAAGGCTGCCAGATGGGCACAATATTTTTTCTTCTGGAAAAAGTCACAATAACAAAAAACGATATCATCATCTAAGCTATAGCGCAGATTATAGTCGGCTACACGAGCAAATAAAATAGAATTGCTGACCTCAAGGACTATCACCTTATTGTTTTCAACCAGGGCAATTCCTTCTGTCCGAATCTTACCAGGAATTAATTTTGCCATAATTACCACCTTATATTTATCTCACCATTATACCATACTTTCGATATAAAAAATAAAAGTAAGCATTTATGCTTACTTTTATTCTCAACTATAAATATAATTTAAAATCAATACTTTACAATCCCTACTTCCGCTTCCTTGCAATCAAGTGAATCGGGGTTCCTTCAAAGACAAAGGCCTTGCGGATCTGATTTTCCAGGAAACGCAGGTAAGAGAAGTGCATGAGTTCTTCTTCGTTGACAAAGATGACAAAGGTTGGCGGTTTGGTCGCTACTTGAGTCGCATAGAAAATCTTGAGGCGTTTGCCCTTGTCAGTCGGTGTCGGATTAATCGCGATAGCATCCATGATAACGTCATTAAGCACTGCTGACGGAATACGCGTGTTTTGGCTTTGACTAATCTGCTTAATCATATCCGGCAGCTTATGGAGACGCTGCTTGGTCAGGGCAGAAACAAAGATAATTGGCGCATAAGACAGATACTGGAACTGGTCACGAATATCTGCTTCCCAGTCTTTCATGGTATGGTTGTCTTTTTCCAGTGTGTCCCACTTATTAACAACGATAACAATACCTTTTCCTGCTTCATGGGCAAAGCCAGCGATTCGCTTGTCGTACTCACGAATTCCTTCTTCGGCATTCAGCACCATCAGAACGACATCTGAGCGGTCAATGGCCCGCATGGCCCGCATGACAGAGTATTTCTCTGTATTTTCATAGACCTTACCTGACTTGCGCATACCAGCCGTGTCGATCATGGTAAATTCCTGACCTTCACTGTCAGTAAAGACCGTATCAATGGCGTCACGCGTAGTACCAGCAACAGGACTGGCAATAACCCTATCCTCACCCAGGATGGCATTAATCAAGCTAGACTTGCCAACATTAGGACGACCAATCAGACTAAACTTAATCATATCAGGATTTTCTGCCACTTCTTCATTTGGCAGATTTTCAACGATCGCATCAAGAACATCCCCTGTACCAATCCCATGGACTGAGGAAACTGGGAATGGATCACCTAAGCCCAGCGCATAGAAATCAAAAATCTCATTGCGCATTTCAGGATTATCCACCTTATTGACCGCTAAAATAATCGGCTTATGGGTCTTGTAGAGCATGCGAGCCACATACTCGTCCGCATCCGTGATACCTTCCTTGCCAGACACGACAAAAACGATGACATCTGCTTCGTCCATGGCGATCTCAGCTTGGTGTTTGATTTGCTCCATAAAAGGCGCGTCAACATCGTCGATTCCGCCCGTATCAATAATACTAAACTTACGGTTGAGCCAGCTTGCTGTCGCATAAATTCGGTCGCGGGTCACCCCTTCGACATCTTCCACAATGGAAATCCGCTCACCGGCAATCCGATTGAAGAGCGTTGATTTGCCGACATTGGGACGGCCGACAATGGCAATAGTTGGTAAGGCCATGTTTTTCCTCTTTCATTCTTTAGGACAGAGCCAAACTCCGCCCTATTTTTCTAATTTCTTTTCTTTGAACAGTTGGTTGATAGCTTGATTAGGCTCCTGACCAAATTGGGCAGCTAGGCGCTGACTCCAGGTTTCCTTAGCTCGCTCACCGGCATATTCAGTCTGTACGCGGTCATAGGCTTGAATAACTGAATCATCCTGTTCACGATATTCTTCCTCAAAGACCACTGCTTCATAAGGCAGACGCGGCTTGACTGCATGGTTCTGGTTGGGAGCTCCCAGAGCAATCCCAAAGACTGGATAAGTGTAGTCCGGCAACTTGAAAAGCTCTGCTATTTGACTAGCAGCATATCGAACCAGTCCAATGATTACTCCGCCATAACCCAAACTTTCAGCTGCTAACAGGGTATTTTGTCCAGCTAAAGCAGCATCTACTGAGCTAATCAGGAGATTCTCCGGCCCCTTAGGATAAAAGTCTTCCGTATGCATGTGAACGCCCTTTTGAGCTCGATTGAGGTCACCAACAAAAAGTAGAAAGGCCGAAGACTGCCGAATGGCTTCTTGGGGCACCAGGTCAAAGAGGTCTTCTTTTTTCTCTTTGCTTCGTACCACAATGATAGAATAGGACTGGAAATTCTTCCAGCTGGACGCAGCTCGTCCCGCATCAATGATGGCACGAAGTTCCTTATCCGAAATCTGCTCCTCCGTAAAGCGGCGGACAGACGTGTGAGCATTCATCAAGTTAATTGTTTCATTCATCGGCGGTTCTCTCCTTCTAGGCGTACCTCCTGAGCCAGAAATTTAATCCGCTCCATAACTCGCTTGGCCTGCCAAGTCTCATCGCCATTCTTAGAGCTGGCAAAGTGACGCTCTAAATCCGAAAAACTAAAGTTAGAAGTAAAGAAAGTTGGCAGATTTTCCTGCATACGGTGCTGGAGAATGACCTGCAAAATCTCATCGCGCATCCAGGGGCTAGACTGCTCTGCACCGATATCGTCCAAAATCAGCACTTGAGCTGTCTTGACCTGGTCAATCTTTTCCTTGACCAAGCCGGAACTGATCGCATTCTTAACATCCAAAACAAAGCTCGGATAGTGGAGCAGTGTCGTTGAAACACTGCGTTTTTCTGACAAATCATGCGCCAGAGCTGCCATCATGTAGCTCTTACCGACTCCAAAATCCCCGTAGAGATAAACAGCTTTCTGATAATGCGGAAACTCAGCAACGAAGTTGGTCAACAGTTCAAAAGCCTTGTAGCGACCAACATCGTCCAGATCCACCTGAGCCAGACTAGCCTCCTTAAGACTGGCTGGTAGACTGATGAGATTGAGACGGCTTCTAATGGCCTCCTGTCTCTCCTGCTCAATCAACTCAGGTGTCTCTTCATAGGCAACATCCGCATAGCCTTCATTTTTCACCAAGATTGGCTTATATCCTTTAGCAATATAGGTCTCGTCCCCCAGCAAAAAACGGTTGCGCTCCGTAATATACTGGTTAAACTTGGAGACACTACGCTGAATTTCAGCTTGGGTCAGCTTTTCCTGCTGGATAAAGGCTACCACATCTGGATCGGCCATAATCTGCTTAACCAGCTCCTGATAGTCAAATTGCCGCACCCTATTCATATGAGGCATATTCTGTCCTATTTTCTCCATTTATTCGCCTCCTCCTTCAAGTTTGGCTAAGAGCCGACGTTTCTGCTCTTCTAGCTCGGCCTGCTTCTCTGCGCTCGTTTCATTTTTATAATCCGGCTGACTCCAGTCAGGTACGTTGCTCTTGGTAGAGCCTTGTCCAGATTTAGCTGGACGGTTCTGGGGCTGCTGGTTGCGCTCACGGATTCTCAAGACTGCTTCCTCAGCTGTCGTCACCTTTTGATAAGAAAAATCATTAGCTACCTTGAGGGCATACTTTTCATTGAGATTGGCTGAATCCACCTTATTAAAGGTCAAGAGCAAGATTATGTTGATAACCTCGTCCAAAAGGCCTAATTCAGCTAAATCTAGCAAAAGCTTTCTCTCTGTCCGCGTAATAGCAGCCTGACGAGTTTTCTTAATTTCTGCCAGGAATACCATTGGCGATGTTCGTTTCGCTTCTTGGATAATAGACTGCTCCTGCTTAGAAAACTGACCTTCTGCTGGCTTCTGAGCTAGCTTTTGCTTCATCCGCTTGGTAGAAATGACCTGAGAAACAGCAGTTTCTCTAGCCAAAACGTAGGTCTCATACCAGGTCCACTTTTTCTGCTCAGCAATTGCAAACAATTCTAGCACATCTTCCTTTTCATTTGCAAAGCGAAGATTGTCCTGAGCCATCCGTTGCTTGAAATACTCCAAGTCAAAATCATTGGCTTTTCGCACTGCCCTTGCTTGCTCATCTTCCATACCAAACACCTGCATAAAAGGCTTGATCAATTTATATCCGCTAGGATTTTCTGGTCGCAGGGCATCTGCAGCAGCTTCGCCGATTTTCTTTTCCAAGAGCCGACTGTACACATTATGGCTGAAAAATTCCTCCGCCGTTAAAGTCGGGTGGAGTTGAACCAGATAATGGTCATCTGTTTGATAAAGGTCCACTAGCTTAATCGCCGCTAAACGCTCAAAACTTTCTTCTAAAACATTAAGTCCAAAATCTAAATGATTGAGAATCTGACTGAAGAGGTGCTGCTTTTGCCCATTATCTCCAAAAGACAGCAGATAAAGATAAAGTGCTACCGCTTCTCTCCCCAAAATCGGCAAATAGAGCTTGGTCAAGATAGCAATATCTGGGCTGACTGCATTATTGCGCAAGAAAGAAAACTGATGGTTTGGTTTCATTTATTTGTCCTTTTTCTTCTTGGACCCCTTGGTAATCTGCTTGAGCAGGCTTTCTAGCTCTCCCACATCCTTGAAACTCCGGTAAACACTGGCGAAACGAACGTAGGTGATTTCATCCAGCTCTGCCAGTTCATCCATGACTAAGGATCCAATATATTCACTATTGATTTCATTGTCGCTCTGACTGCGGACCTTTTGCTCAATTCGGTTGACAATCTCCTCTATTTCGTCACTAGATACTGGCCGCTTTTGAGCGGAGCGAATAATACCGTTAAAAATCTTATCCCGAGAAAATTGCTCACGCGTCCCGTCCTTTTTGACAACCACTAGGGTTCTCTCTTCGACGCGCTCGTATGTCGTAAAGCGGTGTTGACATTCCTCACACTCACGGCGGCGACGGATTGTATTCCCATCTTCTGCCTGTCTGCTATCAACCACACTTGATTTATTCCCACCACATTTCGGACAACGCATACCATTTCCTCCTAGAATCCTAATACTTCATTATAACACGTTTTCAAGAATAACAAAAGACAGCCGTTTGGAGGGTAATATTTCACCATTTTGCCCTAAAAATGTGTTTATCAAAAATAAAAAGCGAGACAAATCTGTTGCATTCTCAGTCTTGCCTCATCTTTTTACTATTATAATGCCACTTGCACTTCTAAACCAAAGTGGTCACTGACAACAGGGGTTTCTTTCCCGTCAAAGACGACAGCGGAACGCTCAACGTCCATCCCTTGACTAGTGAAAACATAATCAATCTTCAGAGCGTGCTTATTATCATCCCAACCTGCGATAGTCCCTTCTACAGTTGCCTCTCCGCTAGCTTCTTTTGCAGCAGTATGACTATCCTGCAGCTTCAGTGGACTGGCTAAGATGGTCTGGTAACCTTGCTGGCCGACTGGATTGTTGAAATCGCCCATGAGGACCAGAGGAGTTTTAACCTTGAGAAGCTCTGCTTCAAGCTTAGCCCATTCCCCCTGAAAGCCTTTGTCCCACCAAGACAGATGGCAGGAGGCAATTGTCAGCAATTGACCTTCCACCTCAGTCTCTGCTAGCAAGACTTTACGGGTATGGTAATCCCTAGGATCATTAGCCTCTGATACCAGAACTTCTCTAGGAGCAATAGGTTTTCTAGATAGGATTGCCACTCCTTCGTTGTAAATATCAAACCCAATATGATTATAGGCCCAGGACCAATGATAGTCCAATCCTGCCTCAGCCAATTTTTCTACCAAACAAAGGGCAAAGTGGTCTTGATGAATCTCAATTGCGCCCTCAACCGCCTGATAGAAAGGAGCCTGAACAACCTGTTCAGACTCCGTTAATTGATTGACTTCCTGCAGGCAAATGACATCATATTTTTCTTGAAGAATGCGTTCTGCAAGCTGATTAAGCTTAGTTTCTTGCTCTTCTTCCATCCAACTATGAGTATTTAATGTCAGGAATTTTGCCATGATTTCTCTTTTCTATTTTACAATTCAACCTTAGCAACAACTGTCTTAGCAGATGCTTGACCAAGTTTTTCTACTGTTACAGACTTGATAGCTGCTGCATTTGTGAAGACTACGATTGTTGAAGTTTCACGTCCAGCTTCTTTGATTGCTTCCAAGTCAGCTGTGACTAAAAGATCTCCAGCTGCAACTTTTTGACCTTCTGAAACATGAACTTCGAACGGTTTACCTTCAAGGCTAACAGTTTCCAAACCAATATGTACCAAGACTTCCAGGCCGTTATCTGTCACAAGACCGATAGCATGCTTGCTAGGGAAGACGCTAGTTACTTTACCAGCAACTGGTGAATAAATCTTACCATTTTGTGGCTCAACTGCAAATCCATCACCCATCATTTTTTGTGAGAATACTGGATCTTTAACATCTGCCAAGTCAATGACTTGACCGTCTGCAACAGTTTCAACTTCCTCAGTCACACCTTTGTAAGTAACTTCGGTAGCTGCTGATTCTGCTTTTTGGCTAGGAAGTGTTTCAGGAATCACTTCACCAGAATCCAACAAGTCTTGAATATCAGATTTGAGAACGTCAGCTTTTGGTCCGTAGATAGCCTGAACGCCTTGGCCTTTCATAACCAAGCCCATAGCGCCTTCAGCTTTCCACTGTTCTTCTGTTCCAACTTTTTCAGCATCTTTGACAGTCACACGCAGACGAGTCATACATGCATCTACATCTACGATATTAGCACGACCACCCAGAAGGTTGATAACATTTACTGCTTGAGAAGCTTCAGCAACTTTACCACCAGTTGACTCTGATGAAGAAGCTTCATCTGAACCATCTGCTGTTTCATAGTTACCGTTACGTCCCGGAGTTGCATAGTTGAACTTCTTGATCATGAAGTTAGAAATGAAGTACATTACAACACCAAAGAGGATAGTTACCCAAATGAAGTTGATGATATCCCCACCAAGACCAGCACTAACAGACATAGGGGTACGGGTCAAGAACTCAATTGAACCAAAAGAATGAACACGCAAATCAACAATATCAGCCATAGCAAAAGCTGCCCCTTGTACAAATGCGTAAATGATATACAGCGGTGTCGCTACAAACATAAACATGTACTCGATTGGTTCAGTAACCCCTGTCAAGAAGGTTGCCAAAGCAGTCGCAATCATCATACCTTTGTATTTGTGTTTCTTATCTTTGTCCACATTGCGGTAGATGGCAACTACTACACCCATCAGGATACCGAATGAACCAATCATCTGACCTACTTTGAAACGAGCCGGTGTGTAAGCGGCAAGAAGGTCTTGATATTTAGCTGGATTACTTCCTTTCAGACTAATCAAGTCCTGAACCCAAGCCAACCAAAGTGGATCCTGACCAGGAATTACTTTACCAATTTCTTTTCCTGTTTGGATTATGTAGGTACCACCCAGTTCAGTATAGTTCATTGGAATAGTCAACATATGGTGCAAACCAAATGGAAGCAAGAGACGTTCTAGCGTACCATAGATAAACGGTGCTAAAATTGGCGGTGCATTTGTAATCCAAATACCAAAGGCATTAATTCCCGCCTGAATAAACGGCCAAAATACACCAAGAATTAAAGCAATAATAGTTGAGTTTAAGATGACAACAAAAGGAACAAATCTTTTCCCATTAAAGAATGATAAGGCATCTGGAAGTTTCCGGAAATTATAATATTTATTGTAAGCTACCGCTCCGACAAAACCAGCAATAATTCCGACAAAGACTCCCATTTTAAGAGCAGGAGCTCCTAGAATTAACTCAAAGTAATCAGACACTTTCAGAGAAAGATTTAATGATTTAATACCGAAACTCAGCGTGTGCACTGTAGCATTAGGTTTAGATAGCATTTCGCTGGTAACCCCAAATAGAACACCAGTAATTCGGTTAATCAAAATGAAGGACAAACCAGCCGCAAAGGCACCTCCAGCTCGTTCTTTAGCCCAGTTTCCACCGATAGCTAGAGCAAATAAGATATGAAGATTACCGATAACACCCCAACCAATTTGTTCCATTACGCCACCAATAGTGACTAAGATTCCCCAATCTTGGTTAATCATAGGAACTGTCTTACCGATACTAATCATCAGTCCTGCTGCCGGCATAACAGCAACGACCACCATCAAAGCTTTACCGAATTTTTGCCAAAATTCAAAGCTAAAAATGTTCTTGAATGAATCTTTCATCATTCAGACCTCCTTATATTTTTTGCAAACCACTCCTTTTTATGAAATCGTTTGCATATCGTTACATCTATTATAGCACGAATTTTTATTTTGTAAAGGCTTTTATAAAAATTTTTTCTCTTTTTTAAAATACATAAAGCTGATATTCCTTTTGTAAGTGGCATTTTCTATACTACAGCATCAACGAAAACGATTGCATAGATTTCTAACAAAGAAAAAACCTTCAGTATGAAAGTAAACATTTCATACTGAAGGAGTCAAACTGCATCATCTAAATTAGATAAGTTAGAATTAATCCGTTTGTGTTCCTTGAGAAACTACACTTGTATCTGCTGTTGTAGTTTGAATAGATGTATTTGTAGTTCCAACTGTCGTATCTGTTGTTGGATAAGAATAATTTTGGTAAGCTCCATTATAAGCAGGCTGACTATAAGAAGACTCGTAGCTACTGTAGCTTTCAGTGTTGCTAGGTGTACTACTATTTGTACTTCTCAGACTATTACCACCCATAAAATCCTCATATAGTACTGCGTTTGTCTTAAGGGACTTAACTGTTTCCAACCCTAGAGCTTTCCTTATTAAATTTTGCATTTCCAATAGATGATCAGACGTCACTAATTGATAGCTTCCACCATCAGGTAAAGTCGCATCTTCTCCACGCAACTGCTCAGATTGAATGTTCTTAAATGCATCTTGATAGCCTAGCAGTTGAGGAATACTTTTTGAATCAAGCGCGATATTTGTCTGCATGTTGCTGCTGATAGCTTTTAAAATAGCCTGATAATGGCTGACACTGTTGAGACTGAGAACTTTTTCAACCACTTTCTTAATTACTTCACGTTGACGCTTCTGGCGGCCATAGTCACCCTCTGGATCCTGATAGCGCATGCGAGCATAGACCAACGCCTGATCACCATTGATGGTTTGCTTGCCTGGCTCAACCTTAGCAGTATACTCAGGCTCATTCTCTTCAATAGAAATTGGAAAGTCAAAGGTATTATTGACCTCAATGCCACCTACAGCATCTACTAATTGAACCAAGCCCTGCATATTGATCATCATATAGCGGTCAATATGGATGTTCATCAAGCCCTCAATGGTTGAAATAGCTAACTCAGATCCACCATTCGCATAGGCCGCATTCAGCTTAGCTTCAACTGTCTGACCATTCTCATCAATCTGAGTCAGAATATCTCTCTCCAAGCTCATCATGACTGTTTTTTTAGTTTTTGGGTTGACACTCATGAGAATCATGGTATCGCTATTCCCAACCCAAGTATCCTCGCGTGAACCGCTTCCTGTATCCACTCCCATCAGCAAGATAGTCATGGGCTTAGTCGCAGAAATGACATCTGTCTCATTTCCCAACCCCTTATAAGTCTTGGATAGTTCATCTGTTGACTGACCATAAATCGTCCATGCATAAGTACCGATACCAGCTGTCGTTACGACAAGGAGGCTGAGAAACATCATTATAATCTTTTTAAACATATCTTTTTTAGTCTATCAGTTTACCCATCAGGTAAACATCAAGAAATATCCCTTCTTTTAAATAGGCTCCTCTTTTTTGTAAGCCTTCAATTTCAAATCCTAAATCTTTATAAAGGTGAACTGCTCGTTCATTTCTAACCTGAACGCTCAATTCCAAACGTCTAATAACATGAGAACTCTCTGCCCAAGTTAGTGCCTCTTCCAGCAGTATGCGTCCCAGTCCTTGGTTCCAGAAAGCTTTCTTCACCACGACAAAGACTTGACCAATATGGCGAATCCGCTCATGGAAATCAGCTGTGATGCTGACAAGGCCAGCAATCTCACCATTTAAAAGCGCCAACAGATAAAGCTGATTACTAGAAGCAGCCTGATGCTCAATGAATAAAGCCATCTCCTCTTGATTTATCAAGATTCCAGCCTCATCCAGCGTCATATAATCTGACTCAGCCCCGACCTGATTGAGGAAGGCAATCAGCTCAGCAGCATCTGTTTTTTCCGCTTCACGCAAGCATAATTCATATTCAGTCATTCTGCAGTCCCTCAAGCAGCTCTTGGGCTCGTGTTCCTTGGGCTTCAAAAACCAATTCACGCCCGTCTTCCTTTTTCAAGAGGCTTAATTTGAGACAGTCTTCAGGTAGATTTTCTCCTAGCAGCTCCCCCCATTCAATGACTGTCACACCCTCCCCAAAGAGAAAGTCATCCAAATCAATGGAATCTGGATCGTCTCCGATGCGGTAGACATCCAGATGATAGAGCGGCAAGCGCCCCTCGTATTCCCGAACAATGGTATAGGTTGGACTTTTAATCATCTGACTGATGCCCAAACCTAGAGCCAGACCCTTAGTAAAGGTTGTCTTCCCTGCTCCTAAATCTCCCGTTAAAACCAGTACGTCCCCTGCCTGAAGCGATTTGCCCAGGCGCTGACCCCACTGGATTAATTCTTCCTCATTATGACTAAACATTCTCTTATTATACCAGAAAAAATTTTTTTCTGCTTAATTTTGCAAAAGAAAAATCAGCCGCAAAAAGCTGATTTTTTATAACAAAAACATAACCTATCCAAACTGTACTAAACTCAGGGAAATCCAGCAATGTTTAGACCTAATTTAAAGCCAGATTTACAAAATTCAAAATAAAGAGAAGATCCAAAATCCAAATCATAGAATGCACATCCTTAGCTTGACCTTTGAAGATTTTGACCAAGGTGTAGGTGATAAATCCAGCTGCTATCCCGTGAGTGATAGAGTAGGCAAATCCCATAAAAATAGAAGTAAAGAAAGCTGGAATGGCTTCTGTCATATCATCCCAATGGATATTTTTCAGACTAGCCAACATCATAATCCCAACAATAATCAGAATCGGTGCAGTGGCAGCATTAGGAACAATGGCTAAAAGCGGACTAAAGAAGCTTGATACTGCAAAGCAGATGGCTACAACCAAGGCGGTCAGACCTGTTCGGCCTCCAGCTCCGATACCAGCTGCAGACTCCACATAAGTCGTCACATTAGAGGTTCCAGCAATTGCGCCAATAGAGGTTCCAATGAGGTCCGAGTAAAGCGCCTTATCCAAGCCTTCTGATTCATGGTTTTCTCCAGAAGTCGCCACAATCCCGACCTTTTCACCTGTCCCAATCAAGGTACCAATGGTATCAAAAATATCTGTCAATGAAAAAGCCAGAATAGCCATACATGTCTGGGGCCAGCGAGCTGAATCTGCTAAAAGGGCACCCAGACCTTTCGGTCCTACTGCCACCCCAAAAATCTGTCCCAGTTCATTAACAGCAGTACCAATGTTATTCTGCCCAAAGTCAATGGCTGACAAATCAACCAAGCCAACCAGAATAGCTACCACTGTTGTTACTAGGATGGATAGGATAACACCACCCTTGATATTTTTCACGATAAAGAAGATTGTGATGGCTAAACCGACCAAGGCTACTAGAACTGCCGGATTGTTAAAGTCTACCAGACCTGGAGTTGCTGCTGAATTAGCCGTAATAGCTGCTGCGGCCTTATCTGCCCCCTTGCCAGCTACTGTATAGTTTCCCGGATCGATTGAAAACTTGAGCAAGCCAGCATTTTTAATACCTACATAAGCCAGAAAGACTCCGATCCCTGCTGAAATAGCTGCTCGCAAGGAGCCTGGAATTGACTCAATGATCATCTTACGCACCTTGGTCAAAGTGATAATGAGCGAAATAATCCCGCAGATAAAGACCATAGCCAAGGCTTCCTGCCAAGTGTAGCCCAAGGCAAAGACGACCGTAAAAGTGAAAAAGGCATTCAACCCCATGCCCGGTGCCTGCGCATAAGGCAGGTTGGCAAAGAAAGCCATCATCAAGGTTCCGGCAACAGCCCCGATAATCGTAGCTAGGAAAACACCCTGCTTGGGCATACCTGTCTGAGCCAGCATGGCCGGATTGACGAATAAAATGTAGGACATGGCAAAGAAAGTCGTCAGACCAGCTAAAACCTCAGTCCGGACATCTGTCCCTTTTTCGGTCAATTTGAAAAATTTATCCATTTTTCAATAAATCTCCTTTTGAGTAAAATTTCTAATATCTAGTTCAATAACAAAGAAAAACAGATTGAATTTCGTTTATTTACGAACGATATTTTAAATTATAATAAAAAACATTCACTTTTTCAAGATGAATGTCTCGCTATTCTTATTTTTTATTATCTCTCATCAGAAATACCAAACTCATAAACTGTAAAAAGGTAAAACCAAGAATGAAAGGCAGTCGATCAGGCTGCAAAGTTTGCAAGAGCTTCTGTAGAACCAGCTGAGGATGAAGCAATAAATCCCAGCTATTGAGGCGATCATAACGTCCTATGTAGATAGCCAGACTGGACACAGCCGACAGAGCTGCCGTCAGCAACAAGTCCAAATACCAGTTAAGCTTCCAGCCTTCCTTGATGACATACCAGCTCTCCATACCACAGAAAATCCCGAATAAAATACTGGAAACAAAAGCTAAAAAGAGCAAGAAAACACTTGGCTTACTCAGAACATCTGCCACCCAAGTCATATGAATCAAATCAGTAATCATATAGAAAGTGTTGGGGAAGAAAAGCAACCACAACAGGAAAAGAAGAGGATAAGCCCACTTCTGCTTCTTGAATAAAAGTGTCAAGACAGCTGCATCATAGCTGATTAAGGCCAAGGTCATATTCCAGATGAGATAGGTCGGACCGCCATTTAGAGATTGGATATAGATAAAAAAGGCAATCATCAGAAAAAGAGCATGAATCATGATCGGTTTACGCATACGAAAAGCTCCTCCTTGCTGTGTCATAATTGTGACTGATTAGAGCACCATTATAACATAAGTCGTGTTATTTACACTGAATTCTGTTATAATAGTCTGTATTATCACTGAAAAGAGACTCACATGACAAAAAAAGTAATCGCTGTGGACTTGGACGGAACCTTGCTGGATTCTAATAGCAATCTGTCTGACTTCACCAAAGAAACTATCAAAAAAATTTCCCAAAAGGGCCACAAGGTCATTATCACAACAGGTCGTCCCTACCGCATGGCTTTGAAATATTATAAAGAATTAGAGCTCAATACGCCCATGATCAACTTCAATGGCTCTTTGACTCACATTCCAGAAAAGAAATGGGACTTTGAAAAATCGCTGACGCTGGATAAGTCCTTCTTACTAGATATGGTTAAGCGAAAGGATGAGATTGAAGCGGATTTCATTGCCGGCGAATACCGCAATAAGTTCTACATCACCAATCCCAATGAAGAAATTGCTGATCCCAAGCTATTTGGCATCGATGCTTTCAAGCCTGAAAATCAGTTTCAAGCCAACTTAGTAACGGAGAATCCTAACGCCATTCTCCTGCAGACACGTGCAGCTGACAAATATGCTCTGGCAGAGGAAATGAATGCTTTTTATCAGCATGAACTTGCTATCAACTCTTGGGGCGGGCCGCTCAACATTCTCGAGTGTGCTCCCAAAGGGGTCAACAAAGCCTTCGCCCTTCAGTACCTGCTTAATGTTCTCAATGTGGATCGCAAAAATCTGATTGCCTTTGGAGATGAGCAAAACGATACTGAGATGCTGTCCTTTGCTGGCACTGGCTATGCCATGAAAAATGCCAATACTGACCTGCTACCCTACGCCGACCAGCAATTATCTTTGACTAACGACCAAGATGGCGTCGCCCACGAGCTCAACAAACTCTTTTTATAAAAGTAGACAATTAGACAAACTCTGTTCGAGAGTTTGTCTTTTCTTTTTTGTCTTCTCTCAACCTCAATCATGCTCAAAAGCTTTAAAAATAGAAGCTTATCCGCCGTATCATAGTTTTAAAGGTTACTTTCGCTCATATTTGTAAGCGTTTGCTATTTGTTTGAGTTTGTGATATAATTAACATAATCAAAAACTAAATAACAGGAGGAAACTACTTATGAAAGCAGTTGTTGTAAATCCAGAGGGAACTAATGTCCAACTCATCGAAAATAAAGAAATGCGTCCTCTTGAAACAGGGGAAGCTCTCGTTGATATCGAATACTGCGGTGTCTGCCATACTGATCTGCACGTCGCGCATGGTGACTTTGGCAAGGTGCCAGGTCGCGTTCTTGGGCATGAAGGTATCGGTATTGTCAAAGAAATCGCTCCAGATGTAAAAAGTCTCAAGGTCGGAGACCGCGTCAGTGTCGCTTGGTTCTTTGAAGGCTGCGGCGCTTGTGAATACTGTACAACTGGTCGCGAAACCCTTTGCCGTACAGTAAAAAATGCTGGTTATTCTGTTGATGGTGGGATGGCAGAGCAATGTATCGTAACAGCTGACTACGCTGTCAAAGTCCCTGAAGGACTGGATCCTGCTCAAGCTTCTTCTATCACTTGTGCCGGCGTGACTACCTACAAGGCTATTAAAGAAGCCCAGCTGCAGCCAGGACAATGGACAGTAATCTTTGGAGCAGGTGGATTGGGTAACCTAGCGGTTCAATATGCCAAGAAAGTCTTTAATGCCCATGTTGTCGCTGTTGATATCAACAATGACAAGCTAGCTTTGGCCAAAGAAGTCGGTGCTGATATCGTCATCAACGGCCATGAAGTTGAAGATGTCGCTGCTCTTATCCAAGAAAAAACTGGCGGTGCGCATTCTGCCGTAGTAACAGCCGTTTCTAAAGTTGCCTTCAACCAAGCTGTTGACTCTGTTCGTGCTGGCGGTCGTGTAGTTGCCGTTGGATTGCCATCTGAAATGATGGACCTCAGCATTGTCAAAACCGTTTTAGATGGTATCCAAGTCATCGGTTCCCTCGTTGGTACTCGCAAGGACTTGGAAGAAGCCTTCCAGTTTGGTGCTGAAGGATTAGTGGCTCCCGTCGTTCAAAAACGTCCTGTTTCAGATGCAGTGGATGTCTTTGATGAAATGGAAGCGGGTACCATTCAGGGACGTATGGTACTTGACTTCACACACTAATGTTTTAAAGCATGTCAGTCCCAACATTTACCTAACTCTTGGAAACGTATGATGGGCAGACTTGATATTATTTAGAAACTTTTGCCATTATAGAGGGAGACTAAAGACATAAGATGCGATTTTTTGTCTTTGGTCCTCCTCTTTTTTTTTTGATAAACAAACACTTTCTCAAACACGATTCTTTTCTTTCATTTCAAAAGTCTCTTTCATATTATTTCAATATTTTTTCATATATTGACCTATTGTATTTTCTGTTTTCCTAATTTATTAAAACATTTCTATAGCTATGGTTTGCTTATACCTATATTTATCAGGTTTTCAGCAAATACTGACATTTTTGAAAGAAAAAGTCGTTTTTAGGAACAAACGCTTGCATTTTTCATGAAAACGTTTTATAATAAACTTGCCTTAAAGTTTTCTTAAAACTTAAGTCAAACATTTTATAAGGAGGAATGTCAATAATGAGTATCGGAATCATTATTGCTAGCCACGGTGAATTTGCTGCTGGTATTCATCAATCAGGTTCTATGATTTTCGGTGAGCAGGAAAAAGTACAAGTTGTTACTTTCATGCCCAACGAAGGACCAGATGATCTCTATGCAAAGTTCAATGACGCTGTGGCTTCGTTTGATGCGGACGATGAAGTGTTGGTCTTGGCTGACCTTTGGAGTGGCTCTCCATTCAACCAAGCTAGCCGTGTCATGGGTGAAAATCCAGACCGCAAGTTCGCTATCATTACAGGCTTGAACCTGCCTATGCTGATTCAAGCTTATACAGAAAGGATGATGGATGCCAACGCCGGCGTTGAAGCTGTTGTTGCTAACATCATCAAAGAAGCCAAGGAAGGAGTCAAAGCTCTGCCTGAAGAGCTGAACCCTGCTGTTGAAGAAGCAAATGCTCCTGCTGCAGCTGCTCCAGTTGCCCAAGCAGCGATCCCTGAAGGGACTGTAATCGGTGACGGCAAGCTCAAAATCAACCTTGCCCGGATCGACACACGCTTGCTGCACGGTCAGGTAGCAACAGCTTGGACGCCAGATTCAAAAGCAGATCGTATTATCGTTGCTTCTGACTCAGTAGCTCAAGATGAACTTCGTAAAGAATTGATTAAGCAAGCTGCACCAGGTAATGTCAAAGCCAATGTTGTCCCAATCGACAAATTGATTGCTGTTTCAAAAGACCCTCGCTTTGGCAATACTCATGCCTTGATTCTGTTTGAAACTCCTCAAGATGCCCTGCGTGCTATTGAAGGCGGTGTGCCAATCAAGACCCTTAATGTTGGTTCCATGGCTCACTCAACTGGTAAAACGATGGTCAACAACGTACTGTCAATGGACAAGGAAGACGTTGCTACTTATGAAAAGCTGCGTGACCTTGGCGTTGAATTTGACGTACGTAAAGTACCAAATGACTCTAAAAAAGATTTGTTTGATTTGATTAAGAAAGCCAACGTGCAGTAGAATCAAACGTTTTGCTTCTATTAATTTACGAAAGGATTTAGAACATGTCTATTATTTCTATGGTTTTAGTAGTCTTTGTTGCCTTCTTAGCCGGTCTAGAAGGTATCTTGGACCAATTCCAATTCCACCAACCGCTGGTTGCTTGTACCTTGATTGGACTGGTAACTGGTAATTTGGCTGCCGGTGTTATGCTGGGTGGCTCTCTCCAGCTGATTGCTCTTGGCTGGGCTAATATCGGAGCTGCTGTGGCACCTGATGCCGCCCTCGCTTCTGTTGCCGCTGCCATCATCATGGTACTGGGTGGAGACTTCTCAAGCAAAGGAATCGCTGTAGCACAAGGTGTTGCTATTCCGCTTGCTGTTGCTGGTCTCTTCTTGACTATGATTGTCCGCACTTTGTCAGTCGGTTTGGTTCACGGTGCAGATGCTGCTGCGAAAAAAGGAGACATTAAAGGAGTTGAACGCGCTCACTTTATCGCTCTCTTCATGCAAGGAGCACGTATTGCTATCCCTGCAGCACTTCTTTTGATGATTCCTGCTGAGTCTGTTAAATCTGCTCTTGAAGCTATGCCAGCTTGGCTATCAGAAGGTATGCAAATCGGTGGTGGTATGGTCGTAGCCGTTGGTTATGCCATGGTTATCAACATGATGGCAACTCGTGAAGTATGGCCATTCTTCGCTATTGGTTTCGCTTTAGCTGCTGTCAGCGAACTCACTCTGATTGCCCTCGGTGCAATTGGTGTCGCTATTGCCCTCATCTATCTTGCCTTGTCTAAAAAAGGCGGAAATGGTGGCGGTGGAGCAACAGCTTCATCTAATGATCCAATCGGCGACATCCTAGAAGACTACTAAGAAAGGGGACACACTATCATGACAGAATTAAATACTGTAAAACCTGATGAGTCAGGAAAATTGACTCTTTCAAAGGCTGACCGTCAAAAAGTTTGGTGGCGTTCTACTTTCTTGCAAGGCTCTTGGAACTACGAACGTATGCAAAACTTGGGCTGGGCTTATTCACTGATTCCAGCTATTAAGAAGCTTTATACTAAAAAAGAAGATCAAGCTGCTGCTCTTGAGCGTCACTTGGAATTCTTCAACACTCACCCATATGTAGCAGCTCCAATCATCGGAGTTACACTTGCGCTTGAAGAAGAAAAAGCAAATGGTGCAGCAATTGACGATGCGGCTATCCAAGGGGTTAAAATCGGTATGATGGGACCTCTGGCTGGTATCGGAGACCCTGTCTTCTGGTTCACAGTTCGTCCTATCCTTGGAGCACTTGGTGCATCTCTTGCTTTGACTGGAAATATCATTGGGCCACTTATCTTCTTCTTAGCTTGGAATGCTATCCGGATGGCTTTCCTCTGGTACACACAAGAATTAGGCTACAAGGCTGGTTCTGAAATTACTAAAGACATGTCTGGTGGTATCCTTCAGGACATTACCAAAGGTGCTTCAATTCTAGGTATGTTTATCTTGGCTGTTCTGGTTGAGCGCTGGGTATCTATTAAGTTTGTCTTTAATGTTTCATCTGTTAAGCTAGATGATAAAGCATATATCCATTGGGACAAATTGTCTAGTGGCTATAAGGGTATCCAAGAAGCCTTTGCTCAAGTAGGTCAAGGACTATCTCAAACCCCTGAAAAAGTTACAACTTTCCAACAAAACTTGGATTCCTTGATTCCTGGTTTGATGGGACTGCTTCTAACTTTCGCTTGTATGTGGTTGCTTAAGAAAAAAGTATCCCCTATCACTATCATCATCGCCCTCTTCGTAGTTGGTGTACTAGCTCACGTTGCTGGTTTGATGTAATCAAAAAGAAGGTTTCGGCCTTCTTTTTATTGTGGTATAATAGCTATATTATTTAAAAGGGAGTTACTCTATGGCACAGTCACAAAACAAAACAATTGAGTTTAATACCACTGGCGTTTCCTATCTTGGATTAGGCGGAAAGGTTGGGAAAATTTTAATCGGCGAGACAGCTCTGGAGTTTTATGCGGATGCCAATGTAGAAGATTATATTCAGCTGCCTTGGACTAGCATCACTACTATCGGTGCTAATGTTTCTGGCAAAAGAGTCAGCCGCCACTTTGAAATCTGGACTGACAAGGGAAAGTTTCTCTTTGCCTCCAAAGACTCTGGTAAGATTCTCAAAATTGCGCGAGAACATATCGGCAACGACAAAGTTGTGAGATTGCCGACTCTGTTACAGAAAATTACTGGAATCTTTAAGAAGAAAAAATAGGGTTGAAAAAGTTTCAACCTTATTTTTTATATTTTCGACTAAGACAAAAGCTATTTGTATCAGCAAAATGGAGCTAGCACAAAAAATTGAAAAGTCAAACAGGTTTGAGAATGCACTATTTCAGTCCCTTGAAATGATGGGGTGGGGTAAGCTGACATTATTAATGCAAGACCGCATCATTAGATCTTCAAAAAGTATAAACATCAGCTATTTTTTTCTCAAAAGTCCATGTCTTGACACCTTCAACATCACGGACATCTAGTTGTTTAAATCCGTTCTTTTTGTAAAAACGACAGTTGCTTTCTGTATGAGTAATTAAAGTAAGCCGCTGGCATTTCTCTTCTTTTGCAAGCAACTCAAGTCCCTTTGAGATAAAAAGACCGCCAACTCCCTGTCCTTGATAATCAGGTAGCACCCCCAGCAATTCAAGATAAAGAGTTGAACTACCCCTTTTCTTAGCTTCTTTACTGCCCTCCCCAAAGACTTTTTGAAAAGCTAAAAGCTGAGGAATATATTGCCACATCCTCCATGCTCCTGCCCGCAAAAATGAAAGCATACCGACAGGATGATTACCGAGCTTATGAATAGTAGCGACCCCCATAAGACGCCCGTCCACTTCAGCAAGCAGGCAAATATGATGACGCATCGCTGCCTTAACCATAACTGCATGCAATCTATTTAGAAAATCAATATAAGACTGGCTACTGCCAAAGAGAGGACGAAATTTTTTTCTGTAGATCTCATGCTCAGCAAAAGCAGCAGTTAAAACTGAGACTGCAGCAGCAAGATCTCGTTCATCTGCTCTTCGAAAACGAATCATGATAGCTACCTCTTCAAATCTTTTCTGCTAATTTTTCTAAAAAAGCCTGCCGTTTTTCAGCTGTAGACTGAGAAATATTCCCGAAATTCAACCAACGTCGCTGTCTAGCACCGATAGACTTAAAGGTATGGCCCAACATGGCTTTCTTGACGACATCACCACAGAAATACTTAAGATAGAAGGTCGGTGCTGCAGAGGTAGTAATGGCCAATACCTCTTTAATATTTGTCAGACGACCAACTAACTGGCGAGTTTTGCTCTCCTCGTAAATCTTATTTTTCAAAAAGACCTTATCTTCAAAGCCCTTGACAATAGCTGGCATATCCGCCCACCAGATAGGAAAAATCATGATAAGGCGGTCACAGGACGCAAGGGCTTCCTGATATTTTAAAACCAGTGGGTCTAGTGCCTGCCCTTTATTAAAAAGCGCTAGCTCTTCCTTGGTATAGACAGGATTAAAACCATCCTCGTAGAGATCAATCAGTTCATAGGTCTGACCTTTCTTCTCCAACAAGTCCTGAACCTGCTCTAAAATAGCATGGTTAAAGCTTTTATCATAGGGATGTGCATAAACAATGAGATTTTTAAACATGTTTGTAACCTCCTAGTAAATCATTGAACATTGAGCGATAGACTTCCTCATCAAAAGGCTCCAAGCCTTTGGCAATAAAATGACCATAGCCTGTGATGAAGGTGTCCAGCTTGAGCAAAAGAATCTTTTTCTCTTTCTGACTCTCAATAGGCAGCTGATCCAGATAAACCACTGTCTTATTCCCGATTTCCAGAAGCTCACCTTTCCGGTAAGCCTCTGTCGCTACAGGGCTGAAAAAGAGAAAATCCATTATCTGACTGTTGGTCTTGTATTCCGATAAAAGAAAGAGTCCTATCTGCCAAATGCAATCCAGAGGATCAGAGACTCCATCTAGATACTGCTCCTCTAAACGCTTAAGCTGCTTCTGGTTTTCCAAAAGACAGACCTGATAGTAAAGTTCCTCCTTATTCTCAAAAGCCTTGTAGAAAGCACCAGTCGTAACCCCCAGCAGAGATGCCAGTTTCCTTAGGGGGATATTCTGATAGCCATACTCTCTGATAAGCTGGCTTGCCTTTTCAATCATACGGTCACGCGTTGTTTGTTTTACCATAAGAACTCCTTTAGATAACTATGTTACCTTTATCTAAAGATAACATAGTTATCTTTTTCTGTCAAGATTTTTCCCATCCTGGGATTTACATTTTCCGGAAAATCCTGTATAATAGTCGAAACGGATAAGTACTATTGGGCACTTTTCAGAAAGTCTGCGGTGGCTGTGAGCAGATAAGGAGAAAATAGGAAATTCTACCGTTAGTTTAAAAATGAATAATTAAGCAAGTGCACTTTTGTGAAGTTGGATGGAACCGCGGCTCTGTCGCTCCAACAGTTTCATAAAGTGCTTTTTATTTTTGGAGGTACCTATGTTAGATTTAAAACGCATCCGTACAGACTTTGATTCTGTCGCTGAAAAATTAGCTACGCGAGGTGTTGACGCTGCTACCCTTAACCAAATGAAAACCATTGACAAAGAACGCCGGGATTTATTGGTAAAGGTCGAAGAACTCAAAGCAGAGCGCAATACTGTTTCTGCTGAGATTGCTCAAGCTAAACGCAACAAAGAAAATGCAGATGACAAGATTGCTGCCATGCAAAAACTCTCTGCTGAAGTCAAGAACTTAGACGCAACCTTGGCTGAACTGGATGCTAAGTTGACTGAATTCACTACTACTCTACCTAACATTCCACACGAAAGTGTTCATGTCGGAGCAGACGAGGACGAAAATGTCGAAGTTCGTCGCTGGGGGACACCGCGCCAATTTGACTTTGAAGCTAAAGCTCACTGGGATTTAGGTGAGGATTTGGACATCTTAGACTGGGAGCGTGGGGCAAAAGTTACTGGTGCTCGCTTCCTCTTCTATAAGGGCTTGGGAGCAAGACTTGAGCGTGCTATCTACAATTTTATGCTGGACGAGCATGGCAAAGAAGGCTACATAGAAGTCATCACTCCCTACATGGTCAACCATGATTCTATGTTTGGGACAGGGCAATATCCTAAGTTCAAAGAAGATACGTTTGAGCTAAGCGATACCAACTTCGTTCTGATTCCAACTGCTGAAGTTCCACTGACCAACTACTACCGAGATGAAATTTTGGATGGAAAAGAATTGCCAATCTACTTCACAGCTATGAGCCCATCATTCCGCTCCGAAGCTGGCTCTGCTGGTCGTGACACGCGCGGTCTCATTCGTTTGCACCAATTCCACAAGGTTGAAATGGTGAAATTTTCTAAGCCAGAAGAATCTTATCAAGAGCTGGAAAAGATGACTGCCAACGCTGAAAACATCCTGCAAAAGCTGAATTTACCTTACCGAGTTGTAGCACTCTGTACTGGAGATATGGGCTTCTCAGCTGCTAAAACCTACGACTTGGAAGTTTGGATTCCTGCTCAGAACACCTACCGTGAAATCTCTAGTTGCTCTAACACAGAAGATTTCCAAGCCCGTCGAGCTCAAATTCGCTACCGTGACGAAGCAGATGGCAAGGTCAAACTCCTTCATACTCTCAACGGTTCTGGACTAGCTGTCGGACGTACGGTGGCAGCTATCTTAGAAAATTACCAAAATGAAGATGGTTCTGTGACTATCCCAGAGGTTCTGCGTCCGTATATGGGTGGATTAGAAGTCATCGCACCAAAATAAAAAGCAGATTCTCCTGATACTTTGCCTATATCATTAGGTCTAAATGCAGACTTATTTTGCTAAAATTAAAAAAATCCGAGTTCAACTCAGAGAAAATCAAAAACTGATTTTCAAAGAGTATCATCTCGGATTTTTTGTTATCTTTCTGGCTCGCAATGAGAGTGTATAGTAAAAACAAACATAAAGGACAATTACGAAAGCTAGCAAAGCTTCAGCATGACTTAGCCAAACAAGCCAGGTCCAACCTAGATAATCAATTCCCAGTTTCAGGGCAAAAGCTGTATTGACAAGAGGAAAGGTCAAGGCTGACCAGCTAAGCTGAGGTCCCAATCGGAAAATGCGAGGTAAGAGGCATAGGACCAAGAGATAAAAGGCTTGTGATAAGAGGAGCAGCAAGGCAACAAACCAACCTTCAGCATCAGAACCAGCCAAACGGATATAACTTCCCAGCAGGAGCGAGAAAGGTGCACAATAAATGGCCCACTGGGGCTTTAAAGCATCAGGTAGCCTTTGTGACCGCCTAGCTCTGTAAAATAAGGGATAGAGAATCAAACTCAGTAGCAGAGCAAAAAACCAAGCTACATAGCCTAAAAGCGGCTGATGAACTACACCCTGGGTCAAGCTTGCCATGGCTAATCCAACATATAAGACCGTCCAGCTCGGGGTCAAAGATAATCCCTTGGCTTTAAGCACATACTTCCAAGTAAAGATAGCTATTAGAAAAATATGCAGCAGCAAGGCTATATACCAAAGAAACTGACCCATCCAAAGTAAACCAAGCTTGTTTAGGTAAGAAGCTAAGAGCATACTAGCCATAGGATAAGTCGCAAAGCTCGATAAGAAAGGAGCCTTTTGCAAATCCTGCCAATAGTCCGAAAATGACAGTACTAAAGCCAGTGTCAGATAAATCCAAAGTATCAAAGCTAGACTATTCAAGAAGTGGAAAAAGATAGAATGGTAGTTTAGTAAAAGATTACCTAGGCCAAACAGGCCTAGAATCAACCCAGATAAGAGAATGGGCGGTCGTTTACTGTTCACGAAGCAACTCCTTTATAGTAATATCTCAAAGCTCCTTTTCAATGACAATCAGACGTTTGTTTGCCATCATTTCTATGAAACTTCTAAAATATGCCGCAGCTGGACTGCACTCGGTGAGACAATGGGAAGAAATGCTCCTTCGTTCCAACGACGGATAAAGCCAGAAGTCGAATTACTCAAGTATCCTCTGCCTCCACTAGCCTGCAGCTCCAAGAGCAGACTTTGAGCTACCACATCAACTATATCAATTCGCAGCTGAAAGAGCTCCTTAGGACGCTCAACAAAATAACCAGGCTGGAGGAGACCTCTATAGAGCTGATCCTGGATTTCAGTCAGAGCAGCCACTTGCTCCTCCCACTCCTCTCTCAAAATGGAGCGGACTGACAGATTGGCTTCGACCTCTGCCAAAGACTTCTCTGCTAGGCCAAGAGCCAGACCAAACTGATAACCTAGAAAAGCTGGGCGATTTTCTGCCAAAAAGGCCTGGGCATCTTGTGCAAGAATCCATTCCTCTTGCAAAGGCACATGGTTAAAAGTCAGGGCAGCTGTATTTCCCCCTTGCAAGGATACAAACTCTAAATCCGCTGAACGGGAGAAATTCTCAGCGTCAGACGGCACAGCCAGAACCAGCGGCTGGCGGCTCCCGTCTTCGAAACCGGCAACAAATATGCTGAGGAAGCGATCCGCGCGAGCATTGGTTACCCAAGGTAGACGTCCCTTGAGATAAAGCTTCCCGTCTTCTTCTACAATAGAGACATTTAACTCCTCTAGGTCCGACAGGAATTTAACGGCATTGGACAGGGCTGTAGCACCTGCATATTCTCCTGACAGGAGCCCTTCCAAATAGTGGTCTCTAAAGTAGGGATTAGAAGACTTTAAAACGTTATCAATAAAGGTCCTTTGCCCCCAAGAGATAAAGGAAGCGGTCAAGGAATGGTGAGCCAGCTCCTTGAGCACTTCAATCACATCGGTATCATTGCCACCTCGGCCTCCCAGCTCTTCTGGAACGCCAACCCTTAAGGCTCCTTCAGCGGCGATACGCTCAATCAGTTGGTTACCCGCTGCACAGGATTCTTTGTCAATTTGGTCAGCGTGATCATCCAACCAGTTGATAAACTCTTCT
Source organism: Streptococcus sp. CCH8-C6 (assembly GCF_001557225.1). NCBI lineage: Bacteria > Bacillati > Bacillota > Bacilli > Lactobacillales > Streptococcaceae > Streptococcus > Streptococcus sp. CCH8-C6. The sequence goes on along the minus strand of NZ_LSJN01000064.1, from coordinate 100,550 downwards.
GAAAAAAATGTCATTTGCCACCTCCTCAAAGACTAGGCATAAGGCTGTAATTCCGGATTAATTGGCGTGTTGGCCAGATTATTGGCATAATTACAGAGGGTCGCAAGGCTAACACCTAGAACTACATCCAGTGCATTCTCATGCGTATAGCCTGCTTCTAGGAAGTCTGACAAAGCCTCATCTCCGACCCGTCCCTTAGTATTAATGACAGCAATAGTAAATTTAGCAAGCGTATCTAACTTCGGATCTGTATCAATCGGAGTACGATTGCGCAGAGCCTCCAAAAGATCATCATTCATTTGAATCTGCTTGATTGAAAAGGCTGTATGACCCGCTACACAGAAAGCACAGCCATTGGTAACTGCAGCCGTAATCTGCACTACTTCACGCTCAGTTGGTGTCAGGCTGTTACGGCGATTGATGGCTCCAACCGTCCGATATGTTTCCAAAGCCGTTGGCGCATTGGCCAAAAGACCGATAAGATTAGGGATGTAGCCACCGTTATCTTTTTGAACAGTTTCCAGGACTTCTTTTACCTCGGTTGGTGCGGACTCAATCGTGTGGATAGTAAATTCTGACATATGAAACCTCATTTCTTTTAATTAGAAACTATCTTAACATAGGACGAGTGGCTTGTATAATATATATTTTATATAAGTCCTATAAAGAGAATATAATTCAATTTTTCAAACTAAAATATATTTCCCTCGTGAGGTAGCTCCACATCAATTTCAAACAAGAATCCGAAACGAGAAAAAGAAGCCTTTTGGCTTCGATATTTTAATATTTCCTGAATCTCTGATAGCGATTTTCCAGTAATTGTTCCAAGGGAAGCTGAGACAGATTATCCAACTCAGCAGCGATTTCTTCTTTCACTGCAGCCAGTAATTCATGGTTGTTAAAGCCTCTTTCGGGAATAACCTTATCCACCACTTCCATCTGCAAGAGCTCATGTGAAGTAATTTTCATCAGTTCTGCCGCTTCCATAGCGCGGCTGCCGTCTTTCCAGAGGATAGAAGCAAAGCCTTCCGGACTGAGAACTGCATACATAGAGTTTTCCAGCATCCAGACCTTGTCTGCTACAGCTAAAGCCAAAGCCCCACCAGAGCCACCTTCACCAATAATAATGGCAATAATCGGTACTTTGAGATTGCTCATTTCCATCAAGTTACGGGCAATAGCTTCCCCTTGGCCACGCTCCTCAGCACCGACACCAGGATAAGCACCTGCCGTATTGATAAAGGTTACCACAGGACGGCCAAATTTTTCTGCCTGCTTCATGAGGCGCAGAGCCTTGCGGTAGCCTTCCGGATGCGGCTGTCCAAAGTTTCGGCGCAAATTATCCTGCAAATTGCGTCCCTTTTGAATACCGACCACCGTTACAGGCTGACCGTTTAGTGTCCCAATACCTCCAATCACTGCACCGTCATCTCGAAAAGAGCGATCTCCATGCAGCTCGACGAAGTTATCAAAAATTCCTTGTGCAAAATCCAGCGCAGTCAAACGAGCCTGATCACGCGCTTCTTTAATAATCCGAGTGATTTTTGTCATGCTTGACCTCCATGGAATGCTAATAAGGTAGCAAGTGTATCTCTCATGTCACCACGCTTGACGATGGCATCTACAAAACCATGCTCCATGAGAAATTCGGCCTTTTGAAAATCATCTGGCAGCTTCTCACGAACCGTGGACTCAATAACTCGACGTCCGGCAAATCCAACTAGAGCCTGTGTTTCAGCCAGAATAATATCACCTTCCATGGCAAAAGAGGCTGTGACACCACCAGTCGTCGGATCCGTCAAGACGGTCAGATAGAAGAGACCTGCTGCAGAGTGCCGCTGAACAGCCGCAGAGACCTTAGCCATCTGCATCAAGCTCATAATGCCCTCCTGCATGCGGGCACCACCAGAAGCCGTAAACAGAACGACTGGCAATTTATGCTCTGTCGCATACTCAAAGAGACGGGTAATCTTTTCACCCACAACGGTCCCCATAGAAGCCATGATAAAGTTTGAATCCATGATTCCAAGAGCTGTTTTTTGCCCCTTGATGCTAGCCGTCCCAGTCAGAACTGCCTCATCAAGTCCCGTCTTCTCACGAGTAAGAGCCAATTTCTCCTGATAATTAGGGAAGTTCAGAGGATCCTTGGTTTCAATTCCAGTGAACATCTCCTCAAAACTGTTCTCATCCACAGTTAGATTTAAGCGCTCATGAGCAGAAATACGGAAATTATAGCCACAGTTAGGACACACACTGTCATTTCCAAGATCTTTTTGGTAAATGGTATGCTTACAACCTGGGCATTTCGAAAAGAGTTCGTCTGGTACCTCAGGCTTTGCTTGAGGCTTTTCCCGACTCGCTCGATTAGGATTGATACGGATATATTTATCCTTCTTTGAAAACAAAGCCATCGTTTACGTCTTCTCCTTTTCAAGATTTTATACTCAGGCACATCAAACTGCAAGAGCCGCCGTCTTTTTAGTTTACAGAGCAGCTCTTACATGTCTCATCTATTGTTTCTCTTGATAAGCCGGAAGGAACTTCTCCATGAGAAAGGCTGTGTCATAATCACCAGCAATTACATTAGGATCTGAGATTAAGTCCAGTTGGAAGCCGCTGTTGGTCACAACACCGTCAATTTCTAGTTCATAGAGTGCACGCTGCATCTTCATCAAAGCATCAAAGCGATTTTCCCCATGAACAATTATCTTCGCAATCATGCTATCGTAGTAAGGGGGGATGGTGTAGCCAGGATAGACGGCTGAATCCACGCGCAGCCCCACTCCACCGCTTGGCAGATAAACATTTGAAATCTTACCTGGACTCGGCGCAAAGTTAAAGGCTGGATTTTCAGCATTGATCCGACACTCAATCGCATGCCCTCGGATTTCAACATCATCCTGGCCGAAGGACAGCTCTTGACCGTTTGCGATCTTAATTTGCTCTTTTACAATATCCACACCGGTAACAAACTCGGTGACTGGATGCTCAACCTGCACCCGAGTGTTCATCTCCATAAAGTAGAATTCACCCTTGGCCTCATCGAGAAGAAACTCAATTGTACCAGCATTTTCATAGCCGACAGACTGAGCAGCCCGAACAGCTGCTTCACCAATCTGCTGACGCAAGGTTTTCCCAATCGCCACAGATGGACTTTCTTCAAGCACTTTTTGATTATTACGCTGCAAAGAGCAATCCCGCTCGCCCAAGTGAACCACATGCCCCTGCTGATCTGCCAAGATCTGCACTTCAATATGGCGCGCTGGATAGATGACTCGCTCCATATACATGGCACCATTCCCAAAGGCTGCTTTGGCTTCGCTAGATGCAGACTCAAAGGCCGCTACTAAATCCTCAGCCTTTTCAACCTTACGAATGCCCTTGCCGCCGCCGCCAGCAGAAGCTTTAAGCATGACTGGATAACCAATCTTTTCGGCGACTTCCAAAGCTTCTTCTGAGGTATGAACTTCTCCATCAGAACCTGGGATAACTGGCACTTTCGCCTTAATCATCTGAGCCCGAGCATTAATCTTGTCCCCCATCATGTCCATAACAGCACCTGAAGGCCCAATAAACTTAATGCCAACCTCTTCGCACATGGTCGCAAATTTAGAGTTTTCGCTCAAAAAACCAAAACCAGGATGAATGGCTTCTGCACCTGTCAGAACAGCAGCAGACAGGACTGCGTTCATATTTAGATAAGAATCAGTGGACTTGGCTGGACCGATACAGACTGCCTCATCAGCCAGTAAGGTATGGAGTGCTTCCTTGTCAGCTGTTGAATAAACAGCTACCGTATCAATTCCCAACTCGCGAGCTGCACGAATAATTCTGACCGCAATTTCCCCACGGTTAGCAATTAAAATTTTACGAAACATGGTGAAAGCTCCTTTTATCTACTGGCCAATCGCAAAGGTCAAGGTACCGCTGGCTGCAAGTTTTCCATCAACTTCTGCTTTCGCCTCTACAACCGCAATCGTTCCGCGGCGCTTGACAAACTTAGCTGTCATAATCAGCTGATCACCTGGTACAACTTGCTTCTTGAACTTAACCTTGTCCATGCCAGCATAGAAGACCAGTTTGCCCTTATTTTCTTCTTTGGACAATTCCAGCACGCCGGCTGTTTGAGCTAGAGCTTCCATGATCAAGACACCTGGCATAACAGGATATTGAGGGAAATGCCCGTTAAAGAAAGGCTCATTGACTGTCACATTTTTCAGAGCAACAATCTCATCTTCGCTAACTTCCAAAACACGATCCACCAAAAGCATTGGGTAGCGATGAGGAAGTGCTTCTTTTATTGCATTGATATCAATCATTTGATGCGTACCAGCCCTTTCCCAAATTCAACCATTTCTTCATTCTGAACTAGAATTTCTGTAACTAGACCATCTTTAGGTGCTGGAACTTCATTCATGACCTTCATTGCTTCAATAATCATCAGGGTTTGACCTTTTTTAACTTGGTCTCCAACTGATACAAACGGCGGCTTGTCTGGACCAGCTGCTAAGTAAGCCACACCAACCAAAGGGCTTTCCACAACATCACCTTCAGCAGCAGGTGCCGGAGCTTCTGAAGCTGTTTCTGGCTCTACAGACGGAGCTGCTTGAGGAGTTGGCTCAATCACAGGCGCACTCGCAGCCTGCAAAGGTGCAGCAATTGGAGCTGAACTTGCTGTTGGAACTGCAGCCTGACCTTCATTCTTACTAAAAGTCAGCTCATCGCTCTGATTTTTGTAAGAAAACTCACGCAGACTAGACTTGTCAAACTGCGCCATTAAATCTTTAATTTCGTTGATATTCATAGGTTTTTAAGCCTCCCAGCGTTTAAAGGCAAGAACTGCATTGTGGCCGCCAAAGCCAAATGTATTGGAAATCGCATAAGGGATTTCCTGTTCCTTACCTTGACCGTAAATAACGTTGGCTTCAATATAGTCTGGCAGCTCTCTTGTACCAGCTGTTTTTGGCACATAGCTATGACGCATTGCTTCAATCGTCGCAATAGCCTCAACCGCGCCCGCTGCACCGAGCAGATGTCCTGTAAAGGATTTAGTAGAAGACACCGCTACATCTTTACCAAAGACAGAAACAATGGCTCCGCTTTCGCCTTTTTCGTTAGCAGGAGTTGATGTACCATGAGCATTGACATAAGCTACATCTTTCGGCTCAATTTCAGCTTCTTCAACCGCCTGTTTAATCGCCTTGATAGCGCCCAAACCTTCTGGATGCGGAGAAGTCATATGGTAAGCGTCACAAGTATGACCGTATCCTACCACCTCAGCCAAGATAGTCGCTCCGCGCTTCTCAGCATGTTCCAAGCTTTCCAGAACCAGCATACCAGAACCTTCACCCATGACAAAGCCATTGCGGTCCTTGTCAAACGGAATAGAAGCACGCTTAGGATCTTCTGTGGTAGAAAGAGCAGTCAGAGCTTGGAAACCAGCAATCGCAAATGGTGTAATAGAAGCTTCTGAACCACCAACCAGCATCACATCTTGATAGCCAAATTTAATTGAGCGGAAAGCTTCACCAATCGCATCGTTTGCTGAGGCACAGGCCGTATTGACAGACTTACAGATACCATTGGCTCCAAAGCGCATCGCTACATTTCCTGCCCCCATATTTGGCAGGGCTTTTGGCAAGGTCAAAGGTTTGATACGTTTAGGACCTTTTTCATGCAAGCGAACAACCTGCTCTTCAATTTCCTGAATCCCACCGATACCTGAGGCAACGATGACACCAAAGCGATCCTTATCCAACGCATCTACATCTAAGTGAGCATTGTTGACCGCTTCTTGAGAAGCATAAATCGCATAAAGTGTGTAATTATCATAACGATTGGTATCCTTTTTGACAAAGTATTTATCAAAAGGGAAATCCTGAATTTCCGCCGCATTGTGAACACTGTATTCACTATGATCAAATTTAGTAATTGGACCGATTCCAATATTGCCTTCTTTTAAATTATTCCAGAATTCTTCTGGAGTATTCCCGATAGGTGAAGTTAAACCGTATCCTGTTACAACAACTCGATTAAGTTTCATATTGAGCTCCTTTATTTAGATGAATCAACTGATTTTCTACTCGTTAATATTTAAAAACTGTGACTTACTGCATAGTAAAGCCGCCATCAATCGTGATGACTTGACCCGTCAGATATTCTTGACCCGCCAAGAAGAGAGCAACATCTGCTACTTCTTCCGGAGTACCAAAACGCTTCATCGGAATGAGCGCCAGAGACGCTTCCTTAATTTTTTCTGGGAGCACATCTGTCATATCAGATGCGATAAAGCCAGGGGCAATGCAGTTCACACGGATATTACGCGCTGCCACTTCACGGGCTACTGACTTAGAAAAACCAATCAGACCGGCCTTGGAAGCTGCATAGTTTGCCTGACCGATATTTCCAGCTAAACCAACGACACTCGATAGGTTGATAATAGCACCCTGACGAGCTTTTGTCATCGGTTTCAGGACTGATTGTGTCATATTGAATGTTCCAGTCAAGTTCACTTTCAGCACCTGCTCAAAATCTTCTTCCGTCATTTTCAGCATGAGCTTATCACGGGTAATACCAGCATTATTGACCAATACATCAACAGACCCCAGAGCCGCAACAGCTTCTTCCACTATCCGCTGAGCATCCGCAGATTTAGACACATCCCCAATAACAGCTACGACTTTACCAGAATAGCCGGCAAATTCAGCCAAAATATCATCAGAAATCCCGCTTAGTCCGTTTAAGATAACATTGGCTCCGACACTGGCAAATTTATGCGCAATTGCCAGCCCAATCCCACGAGCGGACCCTGTAATTAACACATTCTTGTTTTGTAATTCCATGATGATTCCTCATTATTTTTCTAGAAGAGCATTCAAACTTTCTACATCTTCAACTTGGCGTACATCTGCAGATTTATCAATTTTCTTAATAAAACCAGACAGAACTTTGCCAGGACCGATTTCGATAAATTCAGTCACACCAGCTTTCTGCATTGTAGCAATGCTGTCATAAAAGCGCACTGGCTCCATTACCTGACGAGTCAAAAGCTCTTTGACTCTTTCTTTTTCCATCACAGTTGCTTCAGTATTTCCGACTAATGGCCGTACAAAATCTGAAAACTCAACTGTTTCCAAGACTTCTGCCAATCGTTCGCTGGCTGGCTTTAAAAGCGCTGTATGGAAAGGTCCGGATACATTGAGAGGAATTAAGCGCTTGACGCCTGCATCTTTCAAAAGCTCCACAGCCTTATCCACTGCTGCCACTTCTCCTCCGATAACAATCTGACTAGGCGTATTATAGTTGGCCGGTGAGACTACACCAATAGCACTTGCTTCTTGACAGACCGCTTCAATGAGAGAAACCTCTGCATTTAAAACAGCGACCATTTTTCCAGAGCCAGCTGGAGCAGCCTCTTCCATGAAGCTACCGCGCTTAGCAACCAAGGCCACTGCCGTCTTAAAATCAAGGGCGCCCGCAGCCACCAAAGCAGAATATTCTCCAAGCGAGAGACCTGCTACCATATCAGGCTCGATTCCCTTATCAGCCAAGAGCCGATAAATAGCTACTGAAGTTGTTAAAATAGCCGGTTGCGTGTAGCGAGTTTGATTGAGCTTTTCTTCATCTTGATCGATCAAAGCTCGGACATCATAGCCTAGAACTTGGCTAGCTTCATCAAAAGTTGACCGCACAAGCTCATACTGATCATAAAGCTCACGCCCCATTCCAAGGTACTGCGCTCCCTGACCGGCAAAGAGAAAGGCTCTTTTAGTCATTTCTAGTTACTCCTGCCCAACGTTTTGCTTCCTGCTGAATCTTCTCAGCAGCACCATAGTAGATATCTTTGAGGATCTCTTCGACTGTCTCTTCCTTACTGATTAAACCAGCAATTTGACCAGACATGACGGAACCATTTTCCACATCTCCGCGAACAACCGCATTGGCCAAAGCACCAGCTCCAAGATTTTCAAAAACAGTCAAATCTGGATTTTCTTGCTTGAAGGCTTCTTTTTCTGCCTTTTCGAAATCACGCGTCAGCTTATTCTTGATAGCACGAACCGCATGACCAAAATGCTGGGCAGAGATAGTCGTATCAATATCGCGAGCCTTCAAAATCATATTCTTGTAGTTCTGATGAGCATTAGATTCCTTAGCAACGACAAAGCGAGTTCCGACCTGAACGGCCTCTGCTCCCAGCATAAAGCCAGCTGCAGCACCAGAACCGTCTGCAATACCACCTGCAGCAATAACCGGAATGCTAACTGCTTCTGCAACCTGACGAACCAAGGACATGGTAGTCAATTTCCCGATGTGGCCACCGGCTTCCATACCTTCTGCAATGACCGCATCCGCACCGATTTTTTCCATCCGCTTAGCCAAGGCCACACTTGGAACTACAGGGATAACTGTAATTCCCGCTTCATGGAAACGAGCCATGTGCTTGCTTGGATTACCCGCACCAGTGGTTACTACTTTTACTCCCTCTTCAATGACGAGATCCACAATGTCGTCCGCAAAAGGAGACAGGAGCATGATGTTAACCCCGAAAGGACGGTCTGTTAAAGACTTAATCTTGTCAATATTAGCCTTTACCACTTCCTTAGGTGCATTTCCGCCACCGATGATACCAAGACCGCCAGCTTTTGAAACTGCGCCAGCCAAGTCACCGTCAGCAACCCAGGCCATTCCGCCTTGGAAAATAGGATAATCAATGTTCAATAATTCTGTAATACGTGTTTGCATAATACCTTCCTTTTATCATTGCTTAAGTAATAGCTTGATCTCAAACTACCACACGCTAGATGTATTTTCTTTACTTTGACAGTCAAACTATTACCTAAACAAGAGAGAATATCTTTCGATACTCTCAGTTACTTGCTTATTTAGTTTTTTCTTCTACATAAGCAACCAAATCACCAACTGTGTTCAAACCTTCTTCAGTTTCGATTTGGATGTCAAATGCATCTTCAATTTCTGAAATCACTTGGAACAAGTCCAATGAATCTGCTTCAAGATCATCGAAAGTTGACTCAAGAGTAACTTCTGATGGCTCTTTGCCAAGTTCTTCAACGATAATTTCTTGTACTTTTTCAAATACTGCCATGGATAGACTCCTTTAAAAATAAAATATTTTTTATCATGTGTTTCCACTTGATTAACTAAATTGTAACAATAAGCGTGCCCCATGTCAAACCTCCACCAAAACCTGACATCAAAATTGTCTGATTTCCGTTCAGTTTGATTAGTCCTTGCTCCACACACTCAGATAATAAAATCGGGATGCTAGCTGCACTAGTATTACCATATTCCATCATATTGGCTGGAAGCTTCTCCCGCGCAACACCAAGCTTCTTAGCCATTTTATCCAAAATACGGATATTGGCCTGATGCAACAACAGAAAATCCAAATCTTCCGCTAAAAGCTGACTGCTTTCAATGGTTTCTTTGATAGAACGAGCAACATCACGAATAGCAAAATCAAAAATAGCTCGACCGTCCATTGTCAGATAAGGCTGATTCTCACCCTTTTCAGAAAAAGGTGAAGACAAACCAATTTTTCCGCAGGTCAGACTATCTCCGCGAGATCCGTCCGTAAACTGACTTTCTGCCAAAAAATGCTGTTCTGAAGCACTTTCCAACAGGACACCGCCAGCGCCATCTCCAAAGAGAACAGCCGTTGAACGATCCGACCAATCTACAGTCTTAGAGAGCGTCTCACTTCCTATAACCAGACCTTTTTGATAACGACCTGAAGAAATTAATTTTTCTCCAGTCGATAAGGCGAAGATAAAACCACTGCAGGCCGCTGTCAGATCAAAGGCAAAGGCATTGTTAGCACCGATGTTGGCCTGTACTCTCGCAGCCGTTGAAGGCATTAAAGAATCAGGTGTAATGGTAGCAACAATGATAAAATCTAGGTCTTGAGCAGAAATTCCCGACTTTTGCAGCAAATTCTCTGCTACTTTTGTCGCTAAATCACTGGTCGTTTCATCTGACGATAAATGGCGTTTTTTAATCCCAGTTCGACTTGAAATCCACTCATCACTGGTATCCATAATCTCTGCTAGATCATCATTACTGACAACCTGACGGGGAGCATAATGAGCCGCTTGGCTAATCTTAGCATAGTTCATTATTTCAAATCCTCTAGGAAACTATATAAATTTTGCAGGCCCTTTTGCATCACTTGTCTCTCTTCTGGACTCATCCCATCCACTACCTGCATGACCATACGGTTGTGGAATCGCTTGTGAAGACGATACAAAAGCCGCCCATTCTTTGTCAAATTCAGATGCACCACACGACGGTCAACTTCCGACCGACGCCGCTCAATATAACCCTTACGCTCCAGATTATTCAAACTGGTCGTAACAGTTCCCAAAGTAACCATCAGTTCTCGTGATATATCACTTGGAGTAGCATTTGGCGTTGTGCCAATGACATCTATCGTATGCATTTCCTTAATGGAGACGTCGTTGAAGCGACTGCTTCTTAGGCTCGATTCTTCAATAACCAAGACATTATTGAAAATAGACGTTAAGTAATCATTTACTAACTGAAAATTCAAAACCAACCCTCCTTAAGAAAATACTTTGACAATCAAATTTTATCAGATAGAAAAGTAATTTGCAAGCTTTTTTGAAAATTAATTTGATTTTCAAATATTTTCGTAAACAACTTGCAAATTAAGCAACCTTGAACCAATATATTATTTACCTGTGAAATTTGGACGACGCTTCTCAGAGTGTGCCCGAACTCCCTCTTTGAAATCTTCTGTGAAAGCCAGCGATTTCTGTAGTTCCAACTCTAGCTCTGCATACTCAGACCAGCCACTGAACAGACTCTTCCAAACCATTTCTTTCATTGCTCTGTAAGAATTTAGAGAGCCACGTTTCAGCTTCTTCAGCAACTGTTCCGTTGTTTTTTCCAACTTTTCTGCTTCACAGACTTTATAAAGCAAGCCGTAATCCAGAGCTTTCTCTGCAGTCAGAGCTTCCCCAGTCATAACCAGATGGGTCGCACGAGTCACCCCGATAGCACGAGTCAGTAAGTAAAGACCGCCAGCATCTGGCGCCAGACCAACCCCAACAAAGGCCTGAATGAAGCGGGATTTTTCAGTGGCAATACAGAAATCTGCTGCAACGACCATATTAGCAGCCGCACCAGCAACTGGGCCATCAACACTCATGATGACAGGCTTAGGAAGACGTTTCATAGCAAAAGAAATATCGTTCACCAGTTCTGCGATTTTCACCAAGGATTGGACATCATCATCACTGACAGCTCTCTGCATCTCAGCCAAATCCCCGCCCACTGAAAAAACCTTACCATTTGCATTGATAACTAAAAATTTGACGGACTCATCCTTAGCAGCAAGTTCAATAGCCTCTATAATTTCCTCACACATAGGGATATTAAAGCCATTTGAAACTTCAGGACGATTAAAAGTAATCGTTGCCACCTCATCTGCTACATGATAGAGAATTCCATTAAATGTCATTTCAGCTCCATTCCCGACCCAATCTCAAATCAGTCGTTTTATTTTATTCTTAAATAATTTGATGTTCAAATTATATACAACTTATATTTTATCATAAAATATAAAAGAAAGGAAATAAAAAATGGGAAAAATTAGATGGTCTTCAAATTTGAAGTGTGAAAGTAATAATTTGGATAAAAATAGTATAAAAACAGCGTTTGAATAATTTTCAGAATTTTGTTATAATTTTTAAAATAAGATAGGAGAACCAATGAAAGTTGTAAAATTTGGTGGAAGTTCACTGGCTTCTGCGACTCAATTAGAAAAAGTTTTGAATATCGTCAAATCTGATCCTGAACGTCGATTTGTTGTAGTATCAGCGCCAGGAAAACGCCATGATGACGATATCAAAGTAACTGATGCTCTGATTAAATATTACCGAGAGTACATAGCAGGAAATGATGTCACACCAAACCAACAGTGGATTATCAATCGCTATGCAGATATGGTGGCAGAACTAGGTTTGAAACCAAAAGTTCTGGAGAAAATTTCCAAAAGTATCACAAGCCTTGCAACTTTGCCAATTGAAGATAATGCATTTCTTTATGATACTTTTCTTGCTGCAGGAGAAAACAACAATGCCAAATTAATTGCAGCTTATTTCAGTCAAAATGGTGTTCCAGCTAGCTACGTGCATCCGAGAGAAGCAGGACTCGTCGTTTCCAGTGAGCCTGGCAATGCAAGAATTCTTCCTTCCAGCTATGATAAAATTGAAGAACTTAATAATTCTGATGAAGTTCTAGTTATCCCTGGTTTCTTTGGTGTTACACAAGATGGCCAAATCTGTACTTTCTCCCGTGGTGGTTCTGATATTACAGGTTCTATCATTGCTGCGGGTGTCAAAGCAGACATTTATGAAAACTTTACTGATGTTGATGGCATCTTTGCTGCCCATCCCGGCATTGTCCACAAACCGCATTCCATTCCCGAGCTAACCTATCGTGAAATGCGTGAATTGGCCTACGCTGGCTTTACTGTTCTCCATGACGAGGCTCTGCTTCCAGCATACCGCGGCAAAATTCCTTTAGTTATTAAAAATACTAATAATCCTGAACATCCTGGAACTCAAATTGTTCATAAACACAGTAAGGACCACCTCCCGGTCGTTGGAATTGCTGGAGATGCAGGATTTGTCAGCATTAACATGTCCAAGTACCTGATGAATAGAGAAATCGGCTTTGGTAGACGCGTCCTTCAAATTCTCGAAGACCTGAATATTGGTTGGGAGCACATGCCTACAGGAATTGATGACCTTTCCATTATCTTGCGCGAGCGCGAACTAACTCCTATCAAAGAGGAAGAGATCCTTCGCCAGCTTGTCCAAAAAGCAGAGGTTGATCATGCAGAAATCGAACACAACCTTTCCATTATCATGATTGTCGGCGAAAAAATGAAAAGTCATATTGGTGTAACTGCCACTGCAACCAAAGCTCTTTCAGAAAATAACATCAACATTCAAATGATGTCCCAAGGCTCAAGCGAAGTATCCATCATGTTTGTTGTTGAAAAAAATCAAGAAAAAGCTGCCATTCGTGCACTTTACAGTGCATTTTTCGAAGACAAATCTCAATGATCCCATTCGAATAATACAAGTATATTTAACCTTAATCAATAAAAAAGAAAAGCCTAAAGAGGCTTTTCTTTTTTATTGTTTTGCTTTCTTATACTTTTCGAGTTCAGCTTTATTAGCCCAGACATAATGTCCCGGACGAATCTCTGCCATTTCTGGTTTATCAACAGAATAATCGTGCTGGTCAGGATCATAGACCTTCAACACTTTCTTGCGCTCTAAGATTGGGTCTGGTATTGGAACAGCCGAGAGCAAGGATTGTGTATAGGGGTGGACAGGATGGTTGAACAATTCCTCTGTCTCAGCCACTTCTACAATGACACCTTTGTAAATCACGGCGATACGATCAGAAATAAAACGAACTACCGAAAGGTCATGGGCAATAAAAAGATATGTCAAACCCAACTCTTTTTGGAATTTTTTCAAAAGATTCAAGACCTGAGCCCGAACAGATACATCCAAGGCTGAAATCGGCTCATCAGCAATCACAAAGTCTGGTTGCATGACCAAAGCACGAGCAATCCCAATCCGCTGACGCTGTCCACCAGAGAATTCGTGAGGATAGCGAGTTAAATGCTCGGCCAACAAACCGACTTCATTGATGATATCTTTGACTTTTCTTTGACGGTCTTCTTCACTATCAAACAAATGGTAATTATAAAGACCCTCAGATATGATATAGTCAACTGTTGCACGTTCATTCAGGCTAGCTGCTGGGTCTTGGAAAATCATCTGAATCTTGCGAATCAAGTCCGCTTCTTCTGCTTTTGACTTTTTACCATTAATCTTTTTGCCTTCGTAGAAGATATCACCTGAACTGGTATCATTAAGGCCGATAATAGCTCGACCAATAGTAGTCTTACCAGAGCCTGATTCTCCTACAAGAGAGAAAGTTTCTCCCTTGTTAATGAAGAAATTTGCGTTTTTTACTGCTACAAATTTCTTACTTCCTTCGCCGAAGGAAATTTCTAAATCTTTAATTTCAACTAATTTTTCAGTCATTTCCTTCCTCCTAAGCTTCTAATTGATTGAAGCCCATTTTTGAACGAATTTTTTCATGTAGATTTTCGATAATCTCTGGTTTATCAACCTTAGGCGCATCTTCGTGTAGCAACCAAGTCTTTGCCCAATGAGTATCTGAAACATTGAAAGCCGGTGCTTCTTCTTCAAAGTCAATTGACATGGCATAGTCAGAACGCAAAGCAAAGGCATCCCCTTTGATTGGTGAATAAAGTGACGGCGGAGTTCCAGGAATCGAGTAAAGAGCACCATTTGCATCTGCCAACTGAGGCAAGCTGGATAGCAAGCTCCATGTATAAGGATGTTTTGGCTCATAGAAGATTTCTTCAACTGTACCGTATTCTACAATCTCACCGGCATACATGACCGCAACCTTATCTGCAATACTAGCCACAACACCAAGGTCGTGCGTAATAAAGATGGTTGTGAAATGATATTCTTGCTGCAAGGATTTGAGCAAGTCAATGATTTGCGCTTGAATTGTTACATCGAGGGCCGTTGTCGGCTCATCACAGATAAGAATATCAGGGCGGCAAGCCAAGGCAATAGCAATAACAATCCGCTGACGCATACCACCTGAGTATTGGAAAGGATATTCTTCGAAACGTTTTTCCGCATCTGGAATCCCGACCTTACTCATGTAATCAATGGCCATTTTTTTAGCCTCTTTGGCTGATTTTCCTTGGTGCTTGATAATGACTTCTGTAATCTGGCTTCCAATCGTATTAATGGGATCCAAGCTCGTCATCGGATCTTGGAAGATAGTCGCAATTTTTGCACCGCGAATCGGCTCCCAATCCTTATTACTCCGAAGAGTTGTCAAATCTTTACCGCGGTAGTCAATGGTTCCTTTAGCTACACGGCCGTTTTCTTCTAACATACCCGTAAAGGTCTTGGTTAAGACAGACTTACCTGAACCAGATTCACCAACAATAGCCAGTACTTCACCTTCAATCAAGTCCAGAGAGACTCCGCGAATGGCTGTTAAAACTCGGTCGCGAACATCAAATTCCACGACAATATCGCGAGCAGTCAATATTACATTTTCATTCTTTGTCATATTTACTCCTATCTATGTGTACGTGGATCGCTGGCGTCGGCTAAGTTTTGACCAACTACGAAGAAAGTAAGGGATACCAAAATCAGAGTTGTGAGTGGAATCCAAAAGAGGTAGGCATTCGTCGTCACATTTTGAGAATAATCTGAAATCAAGCGTCCCAAACTTGGCACTGTTACAGGAAGTCCTAATCCAAAGAAGGACAGAAAGGCTTCGTAAGAGATAAAGCTTGGCAACATTTGCGAAGTGGTGGTCACGATAACAGATACCAACTGCGGCATAATGTTCTTCGTAACAATCTTGAGAGTCGGTGTACCAAGGGTACGAGAGGCAAGGTTGTACTCCAAATCCCGATAGCGCATAATCTGCACACGGATAGTGTAGGCAATACCGACCCATCCCGTAATCGTCATGGCAAAAATCAGATTCCAGAAACCAGCACCGATAGAGTAGGTCAAAACAATGACAATCAAGAGGGCTGGGATATTTGAAATGATATTGTAGATTTCCATCATGACACGGTCAACTGTTTTGGAAATTCCCCAGATACCGCCAATGATAACTCCGATAGCCAGATTAATAACCGTCGCAATAATCGAAATAAGAATAGAGTTACGGGCACCAAACCAAACACCGTCAAAGAGAGACTTACCATTACTATCCGTTCCAAACCAGTATTGACCACTTGGCTTGATATAACGCATGCTAAAATCATTTACCTTGCTCACGTCATTAAAGTCGAAGTTTGAAAACATAGGATAAATGAAACTCATAAGAATAATGGCAATCAGAATCCCCAGCATGGTAATGGTTGATTTCTTTTTCAGAAATTGACGCATGACTGACTTCCAGTAAGAATAGGCTGGAGCATCAATCGTTTCAGAGGCAAAATCGTCACGTTTGACAAATTGGAATTTGCTTTTATCAATTGTAGCCATTATTTACCTCCTTTTGATGTTAACTTGATACGTGGGTCCAGTACTGTCATCAGAATGTCACCCAGCAAGAGTGCAAAGATAGACAGACATGTGAAGATGAATACAAGACCAACAACCATAGAGTTATTAGATGCCTTAACGGAATCAATCAACATCTTACCCATACCAGGGAAAGCAAAGACTGTTTCTGTCAAGGTTGCACCGGAAATAACTCCGACAATTGAAGCTGGGATACTAGATACCAGCGGCACCATAGCGTTTTTAAAAATGTGCTTGTTAGAAATTTCTTTTTCTGAGAGACCCTTAGCACGCGCAAAGCGGACAAAGTCCTGAGACTGAAGGTCAATCATATACCGGCGAATCCAAACAGCTGTCCAAGGAGCACTCAAAAGCCCTAAAATAACAGCTGGAAGGACATAAGAACGCCAATCTCCCGCTCCCAAGATTGGGAAGGAGTCTGGAAGACCAACAGCAGAGCCCGCCAAACGGACGATGTAGACCAAGGCGATGGTTGGCAGTGACATCATAAAGGTCAAGCCCGCTGTAGAAATGCTATCAAACCATGTATTCTTGAGTCGAGCCATGTAAGAACCGAGTGGAATAGCAATCAGATAAGACAGAGCCACACCAATCAAACCAATAATAGCTGAGCTGGTAATCATGGATGGATTTTGATAGTTGCTTTGAGTCGCTGTATAAGCATCTCCCTTACCAAACTTAGCAATGTCCTGTGAATCGGCTTTGCTTGGTGTCTTATAGGTACGAGAGTAAATGTTAACAGACGATGTCTTTTTACCTGTTGGGAATTGGACTTCGGAAGATTTAGTTTGTCCTTGCCCTTGTGTAATAACCTGCAGTACAGGGATATTAGCATAGGTTGGATAAGAATTCCCTAAATTAAAGGTAATAAAGTTCTGATGAACAAATGGGAACTGACCATTAAAGTAAAGCAAATACTTATGCTTGGTACCTGAACCTACAAGAGACCAGCCGACAGAAGGATCATTTTCAAACCGGATATAACGCTCTAGGTTTGGATTTTCCTCATCTTGGATAACATTTGGATGGTCAATTTGAATCAAATTAGCATAGAACTCGAAGACACGTTCATACACAGGTACTTCACGCACAGCGTAGAATTCTCCGCTCAGTGGGAATTTCTTCAATTTCCAACCATTACCAAGTTTATCAACATACTTCTGATAAATCTTCTCGTTTGCTTCAGTAGCTTCTGTGGTAACAGAAGAATCTTCCTTACTGGCTTTATCCTGCAGTTTCTTAGTATCATAATAGTCAATGTAACCCATCCGCTCAAAGATGGTGTTTTCATAGTTAGTCTTTTTATCTTTATTGGTCGCTATTTTATTATAGTTGGGATCCTGCTTGAAAATCAACCTTCTTGGCACCATAGTATAGATAATGGCATAAGTCAGGGTCGTCACCAAGAAAATCGACACAATTGAGCGTAAGATACGCATAAAAATATATTTTTTCATTTATCGTTTCCTTTAAATTCCAAAAGAACTTTCTCCTCTATTAGAGAAAGTTCTCTTAGCAAGCTTATTTCACGTGGTCTGCTAATTCTTCTTGAGCTTTTTTATTAGATTCCGCACGTTCTTTATTCCATTTTTCCTGAGCGCTATTATAATCTTTTGTCGTTACAGGCTCATCCTGCAATTTCATATACTTATAACTTGCTGCATCACGCGCCTTAGCACCAGACCATGCAAATGGAGCTGAGAATGGTACCACCTTAGTCAAGATTGGACGTCCTGTTTTAGAAGTTACTGGAATCAGCAAGGCACTATCAGTTAACCAAGCCTGAGCTGCTGCATATTTTTCATAGCGTTTATTCAGATCTTGCTTTTCTGCACCTGCTTCGTCCACCAGCTTAGCATATTCATCCAAGCCAACCTTTTTCGCCGCAGCATTTTCTGTGCCATCAAAACCTAAGAAAGTCTTAGTGTTTTCACCACCAGGTTTGATGACATCTAGATAAGTAGATGGATCTTGATAGTCCGGAGTCCATCCGACATTATCTGAAATATCCCAGTCTTCTTCAGCAGCAGAAGGTGCAAACAAAGTAATATTGGTCACTTCATCTTTAGATAATTGGTGAACATCAATCACAACATTATCTTTCCCTAAGGTCTTTTCAATAGACTGCTTGAGAGATTGAACACGTTGTACCTTAGAAGTAGCTGTTTGATCAACCGGAATATCCAAATGGATTGGGAATTCTACGCCTTCAGCTTTCAAAGCTTCTTTTGCTTTAGCAAATTCTGCCTTAGCTTTCTTTTCATTATAAAAACCATCTTGACCATCTGAGAAGTCTACATCTTTCCATTCTTCCCCATAGGTAACGACTTTTTCCTTAACCAGGTCACCAAAGGACTTATCACCAGCCTGCACAAAGGTTGGTGGGATGTAAAGGTTACGAAGGAGTTTATCTGCTCCGTCCTTACCATTAGTCTGTGATGCATAGGACTCACGATTGAAAGCAAAAGTTAATGACTGACGGAAGTCTTTGTTAAGCAAGGCTTTCTTTGTTGAAGTTTTTTGAGTTTCTGATGTCTTTGCAGTATGATTATAAGACTGGCGATCAATGTTTGTACCTACTAAGAAAGTTGAAGCATCCTGCGGTGTATAGACGATATTATCTTTAAAATCTTTTTCTACCTTTTCATAAGTCGGACTTGTTGGAAAGAGCTTCGCTATTGACAAAGCGCCTTGGCTGAACTGCTCAGCAGGTTTTCCTTGATCTTGTCCATCATAGAAAGAGAGTTTAACTGTATCTACGTGAACATTTTCTTTATCCCAATAATTAGGATTCTTCTCAAATTGGATTTCAGATTTTGAAGTCAATGATTTGAGCAAGAAAGGTCCGTTGTAAAGTAAGCTAGTTGGATCAGTTGCTTGAGCGAACTTATCACCTTGGTTTTCCAAAAACTCTTTGTTTACTGGGTATAGAATTCCCATTGTAGTCTTAGAGTTCCAGAAGCTTTCAGGCTCATTGAGAGTATACTCAACCGTATAATCATCAATCGCTTTGATTCCTACTTCTGAGAAATCTATCTTCCCAGAAATATAGTCTTTAAGTCCTTTAACAGAATCCTCAACCAAGTAGATTGTTTCAGATTTATTATCTGCTGCATACTTGAGACCTGTAACAAAGTCTTCCGCTGTAACATCTGCGTACTCTTCACCTTCAGAAGTATACCACTTAGCGTCTTTGCGAAGCTTGTAAGTGTAGGTTTTCCCATCCGGAGATACGGTCCAATCTTCTGCCATTGATGGAATCAGGTTTCCATATTGGTCATTTTCTAAAAGACCGTCAATGACATTGGCTGTCAAGTCTGTTGTAGCAGCCTTACTTGAAGTGAGATAGTTCAAGTTTTCAGGTTCTGTCTCGTAAATATAATTAAAGGTATTTAAGGTGTTTGAAGTATTTGAACTGCCTGACTTTGTGTTTGGCTTAGAGCCTGAGCAAGCTGCAAGAAAGCCAGCTGCAAGAAGAGTAACTCCTGCTAGCGCAAGGACTTTGCTTTGTTTCATATGGGTTTCTCCATCTTTTAGATTTTTAGATTTAATTAAGATTATAGCATAGATAGTACTAAAAGTAAAATAAATTTTCAGAATATTAAGTTAGCTCGCTAACACCCTCAGATGTTTATGCAATTAGGTTTCCCGCATGTCTGTCATCTAGGACTGGACAACCTCAAGCTGACCCATTTCGTCTTCAAAAATCATCAAAAATCCCACTGTTGCTACAATGGGATTTTCTTGCTTTATTTGATATGTTCTGCGAGTTCTTCTTGAGCTTTTTTATTGGATTCTTCCTTTTCTTTTGCCCATTTTTCACGCGCTTTTTCATATTCTTTAGTCGTTATTGGTTTATCTTGGATTTCAACATATTTAAAGCTGTATTCACCCTTGTTTCCAGTCCAAGCAAATGGTCCTGAGAATGGAACAACCTTACGGACACTTGGTGTTGCACCAGATGACCAAGCTGGCATCAACAGAGCACTGTCTGTCAGCCAAGCCTGAGCTGCCGCATATTTTTCGTAACGTTTGTTAATATCCTCGTTTTCTGAAGCAGCGTCTTCCAAGAGCTTATCATACTCTTCAAAGCCAGCCTCTTTAGCTGCTGCATTGTCTGTACCAGGATCAAAACCAAAGTAGCTGTCAACATTTTCACCAGTCTTAGATCCAGTGATTTCCAGATAAGAAGAAGGATCGTTATAATCTGGGCTCCAGCCAAGATTATTATTCAAGTCCCAGTCTTCTTGAGATGCTGAGGTCGCAAAGTAGGTGATGTTATTCAAGTCATCATCTGTCATCTGCTGAATATCAATCACCACATTGTCAGAGCCAAGGTTGGCTTCAATAGACTGCTTCAGTGACTGAACACTCTTAACACCATTGGTATCTGCTGAGCTGACCGGAATATCCAGATGAATAGGGAATTCCACTCCTTCTGCCTGCAGCGCTTCTTTAGCTTTGGCAAATTCTGCCTTAGCTTTTTCTGGATTATAAAAGCCATCCTGAGCGTCGTCTAATTTGACTCCCTTCCACTCATCACCGTAGCTAGCTAGATTTTCTTCTACAATGCTGCCGAACTCTTTACCATTAGCTTGAACAAAGGTTGGCGGAACAAAGGTATTACGAAGTTGCTTGTCTGCTGCTTCTTCGCCATTGGTTTGGGCAGAATAGGCAGTACGGTCAAAGGCAAAAAGCAGAGCCTGACGGAAATCTTTATTGAGCAGTGCTTTCTTAGTGGACGATTTCTGTGCATCCGTTGTCTTAGAAGTATGCTCGTAAGACTGACGGTCGATATTAGTTGTAACAAAGAAGGTTCCTGAACCTTGAGGAGTGTAGACGATATTATCACCATACTGTTTCTTCACACTGGCAAAGTTGGAGCTATTTGGGAAAAGACGGGCAATGGTGTAGTTGCCGTCAGAGAAGCCA
Source organism: Streptococcus sp. CCH8-C6 (assembly GCF_001557225.1). Taxonomy (NCBI): domain Bacteria; kingdom Bacillati; phylum Bacillota; class Bacilli; order Lactobacillales; family Streptococcaceae; genus Streptococcus; species Streptococcus sp. CCH8-C6. Next base: position 79,455 of record NZ_LSJN01000064.1, on the reverse strand, counting down.
CGCACCAGAGACTCTGTATCTTGACCATCGTAGTAAGAGAATTTTACAGTATCAATTTTCACCTTTTCCTTATCCCAATAGTTAGGATTCTTCTCTAAGCTAATTTGAGATTTCGAAGTGATAGATTTCAAGATAAACGGACCGTTATAGAGGACACTGGTCGGATCCGTTCCCTGAGCAAATTTGTCACCTTTTGATTTCAGAAATTCTTCATTGATTGGGAAAAGAATCCCCATGGTTGTCTTAGAATTCCAGAAACTTTCTGGCTGATTCAAAGTATACTGAACAGTAGAATCATCCACCGCCTTAACACCAACTTGGGAGAAGTCAGTTATTTTACCATTGACATAGTCGTCCAAGCCTTTAATGGATTTTTGAACGATATAGAGACCATCAGACTTGCTGTCTGCGGCATGCTTCAGACTGGTCACAAAGTCCTTAGCAGTCACATCTGCATATTCTTCACCATCAGAAGTATACCATTTCACTCCCTTACGAAGCTTATAAGTATAGGTCAGACCATCTTTTGAAACCGTCCAATCTTCTGCCAAAGAGGGAACTAAGTTACCATACTTATCGCTTTCCAGCAAACCATCTACTACATTAGCCATAATCTCATTGGTTGCCCGTTTATTGGACACTGTGTAATCCAGCGTATCTGGATCTGCCGTATAAACATAACTATAGTTTTTCCCAGATGAATTGGAGCCGCCAAACGAACAGGCAGCCAAAATTCCTGCAGAGAGAATGACAAGCCCAGTCGCTGCAGCTAACTTAGATGTTTTCATAAACTTCCTCCAGTTTTCATTAAGATTACTTTCATTATAGCACTTCTGCGACAGGATGTAAACGCTTCAATGCAATGGAGACGAACATAAAAAGAGAGAACAAAATGTTCTCTCAACTAAATAACTTGATTCAGGACAGCCACAAAGAGACAAACTTTTGCTGTTCAAAATCTTATTTGATATGTTTTTCTAGCTCTTCTTGGGCTTTTTTATTGGATGCTTCCTTTTCTTTTTCCCATTTCTTAAGAGCCGCTTCGTAGTCTTTAGCTGTCACAATATCATTTTGGAGCTCCATGTTCTTAAAGACATAGACATCTCCTTTGATTCCGACATAAGAGTAAGACTTGGTAAATGGCACGACCTTTTGAACAACTGGTGAACCACCGCCAGAAACACCGGGAATAACAATGGAGCTATCTGTCAGCCAAGCCTGAGCTGCTGCGTATTTAGTATAACGAGCATTGGTATCTTGTTTTTCCTTATCAGCCTCATCCAATAACTCTTTGTATTCGTTCAAGCCAACTTTATTTGCAACATCAGCATTTTTCCCTTTTTCTAAACCAATATTATCTGTAGCGTCACCCGTTTCTGGGTTGAAAATATTCAGATAAGTTGATGGATCTTGGTAGTCTGCTGACCAGCCAGACATGTTGAGGTCGTAGTCCTTCTGAGCTGCTGTTTCTGCAAAGTAGGCAGAGTTATCAAAGTCATCTGTAGACATTTGCTGAACATCAATGACGACATTGTCCTGACCGAGTGCTGCTTCAACAGACTGTTTGAAAGAGTTAGTCCGCTGCACTAAGACTTTGTCAGTCTGATCCACAGGAACATCAATATGGATAGGGAATTCAACACCTTCTGCTTGCAAGGCTTCCTTAGCCTTAGCAAACTCAGCCTTGGCCTTGTCAGCATTGTAGATGCTGTCTTGGGCATCTGTCAGTTTGACACCGCTCCACTCATCACCGTATGTAGGAAGTTTGCTCTCTACTACATCTGAAAAGTCTTTGCCATCAACCTGCACGAAGCTAGGAGGAACAAGTAAGCTACGGATGAGTTTAGTCGCCCCATCTTTACCATTCATCTGAGCTCCAAAAGATGTCCGGTCAAAGGCAAAGTTAATCGCCTGACGGAAGTCTTTATTTTGAATAGCAGCTGTAGTTGATGCCTTTTGAGCATCTGATGTCTTAGACGAATGATTATAAGTCTTACGATTCAGATTGAAAGCAAAATAGAAACTAGTTGAATTCTGTGGTGTGTAAATAATATTGTCTTTGTACTGCTTTTCTACAGAAGCATAGTTAGAGCTCGTAGGGTAAAGCCGTGCTTGAGAATAAGCCCCGTCTGAGAAGTTGCGGATCAAGGATTCCTGATCCGAACCATCAAAATAAGTCAGTTTTATATTTTCAACCTTGACATTGTCCTTATCCCAATAGTTCTGGTTTTTAGCATATTCAATGACAGACTTAGAAGTGAATGCTTTCAGAACATAAGGTCCGTTATAAAGAATGGAAGAAGGTTTTACGGTACCAAAATCTTTGCCTTGTGACTTCAAGAAATCCTCATTGATGGGGAACAGAATCCCCATGGTCGTCTTAGAGTTCCAGTAGCTTTCTGGCTGGTTGAGCGTGTATTCGACCGTGTGGTCATCAACTGCTTTTACTCCAACTGTTGAGAAGTCTTTAGACTCTCCTTTGACATAGGCATCCAAGCCTTTGATAGAGCTTTGGACGATAGGAAGAGCTTCAGAATTTTCATCTGCCGCGTGCTTCAAACCTGCTACAAAGTCTTGTGCTTTAACCTCTGCATATTCTTCACCATCTGATGTGTACCACTTAGCATCTTTACGAAGCTTATAGGTATAGGTCAAACCATCCTTTGAAACAGTCCAGTCTTCCGCAATAGATGGAACCAAATTGCCGTATTTATCATTTTCTAAAAGGCCGTCCACCAAGTTTGTAATAACATCGGACGTAGTAGCTCGATTTGAATTGACATAGTCCAAAGTATCAGGATCACTCAAATAGACATAAGAATAGGTATTACTGGCACTAGAGCTTCCACAAGCAGCTAAGATTAGTGTTGACACGACTGTCAGTCCAGTAATGGCCAACCATTTAGATTTTTTCATGAGCATTCTCCTTCTCAATTTATATTGTATTATTATACAATATTTTTTTATAAAAACAAATGTTTTATGTAGAAAAATAATAATTTTCTATTTTTCAGCTTGTATATCTGTATTATTTCAAATATTTTTCTATTTTGTGAGTTTTTCCGAAAGATGCTTTTATAAAAAATCTCTTTAAGGGGATTACCCTACTTTTCTCTACATTTATTTTGTAACCTTTTATTATCCTTGATTTATAAAAGAAAAGAGAATTTTATGATACAATGGTTATATCTTGTTTTAGGGGAAAGAAATGAAACGATTATTCCTATGTTTACTAGTTTTGGTCGGAATGACCGCCAGCAAGGTTGCAGCAGATGATTTCAACATTGCCGCTAAGAGTGCAATGGCTGTGGACGCTACTTCCGGAAAGATTCTCTACGAAAAAGATGCTAATACTCCAATTGAAGTCGGCTCCATCACCAATCTTTTGACCATCTACCTGGTCTATGAAGCCATTGAGAGAGGAGACCTGACTGCCGATACCTATGTTGATATTTCAGACTATGCTTACAATCTAACATCTAATCCAAATATCAGCAATGTCCCTTTGGAAGCCAAACGTTACAAAGTCAAGGACTTGATTGCCGCGTCCTTGATGTCCAGCTCCAACAGTGCCACGATTGCTTTGGCTGAGAAGGTTGGAGGCAGCGAAGAAAATTTCGTCCAAATGATGAAGGCCAAGCTCAAAGAATGGGGAATCACAGATGCTACTATTGTGAACTCCACAGGGCTGAATACTCTTCTTCTGGAATACGCAACTGAAGAAACAGAGTATAGCGCCTCAGCTAGCACATCTAAAAAAAGCAAGGACACTGAAAACAAGTTCAGTGCCTACGACTTGGCTGTTATCAGCCGGCATCTGATTATGGACTTCCCTCAAGTGACAGACATCACGTCCAAGTCCACAGCTAAAATTGCAGGGACGAGTCTGGAAAATTATAACTTCATGTTGGAAAACCAGTCCAACTTCCGCTCAGGTGTAGACGGACTCAAAGCCGGCAGTTCGGATAAGGGGGGCTCTTCCTTTGTTGCGACGACTACTGAAAATGGCATCCGCATGATTACAGTTGTGCTGGACGTTGAGCAAACTGACGGCGACCCCTACGCACGCTTTGTAGCCACAGCGTCTTTAATGAACTATGTTTCGCAAAACTTCACCCAGACGACTATTGTGGCTGAGGGGGAAGCCTACAATAAAAGCAAGTCAACCGTTATTGACGGCAAGCAAAAGACCGTTCCAGCCGTCGCCAGCAAGGATTTCACCATCATTGAACGCATTGCCAATCAGGCTGAGCACAAGGTGGAATTTTCCACCAACGAAAAAGGCTTCCAAGCTCCGCTGAAAAAAAATACTGAGCTCGGAACCTTGACCTATACCGACCCTGAGCCAATCGGCCAAGGTTATCTGGAAAACAAAGCGCCTTCTGTCACGATGGTGGCAGGCCAAGAGGTAGAAAAAAGTATCTTCTTCAAGGTCTGGTGGAATGACTTCGTCCGCTATGTCAACGAGAAACTATAAAGAACAGCCGCGAATCAAATGATTCGTGGCTGTTTTGTATGTTTTCTAAATGTTGGGCTAGAGCTAGCAAACATCTTTGAATATTAACTCACAATGCGTGTCTTCAAGCAGTGATTCAAAATTTCGCTTAGACGAAGCTTTACCCAACTGATCCTTCCATTTCATAGCTGATCAAGCGGTTCAGCTCAACAGCATACTCCATAGGCAGTTCTTTGGTGAAAGGTTCAACAAAGCCCATGACAATCATTTCGGTTGCTTCGGATTCGGACAAGCCACGGCTCATGAGATAGTAGAGCTGCTCTTCGGAAATCTTAGAAACCTTGGCCTCATGCTCCAGAGCCACCTGAGAGTTATGAATTTCATTAAAGGGAATGGTATCTGATGCCGAAATATCATCCATGATAATCGTATCACACTCAATATGGCTGACAGATTTCTGTGAATTCTTTCCAAAGGTCACTTGACCGCGGTAATCCACTTTACCTCCGCCCTTAGCAATAGACTTAGACACGATAGATGAGCTGGTATGCGGAGCATTGTGAATCATCTTAGCCCCTGTATCTTGGTGCTGATTGGTATTGGCAAAGGCAATGGAAAGCATAGTTCCACGCGCTCCAGGTCCATCCAGATAGACAGACGGATATTTCATAGTCGTTTTCGCACCGAGGTTCCCGTCAATCCACTCAACTGTCGCATCTTTCATAGCCCGCGCCCGCTTGGTCACGAGGTTGTATACATTATCGGACCAGTTTTGAATAGTGGTGTAGCGCATATAGGCCCCATCGAGGGCAAAAATTTCAACAATCGCAGCATGCAAGCTATTGCTGGAATAAGTCGGAGCAGTACATCCTTCTACATAATGGACGCTAGCACCCTCATCAACGATAATCAAAGTCCGCTCAAACTGACCCGAATTTTCATTGTTAATCCGGAAATAAGTCTGCAAAGGAACATCTACCTTGACACCTTTTGGAACATATATGAAGGTACCACCTGACCAGACGGCGGAGTTGAGAGCTGCTAGCTTGTTATCTGTCGGAGGAACCAGCTTAGCAAAATACTGCTTGAAGAGCTCTGGATATTCCTTTAGAGCTGAGTCGGTATCCGTGAAAACGATTCCTAGCTTTTGGAACTCTTCCTTCATATTGTGGTAGACCACTTCTGATTCATACTGGGCCGCCGCACCAGCGAGATAAGCTCTCTCTGCTTCTGGGATCCCAATCTTCTCAAAGGTTTCCTTAATCTTCTCAGGCACTTCATCCCAGCTTCTAGCAGGCTTATCAGAAGCCTTTTGGTAATAAATCAAGTCATCAAAATTAATTTCTGACAAATCCGGCCCCCAAGTCTGCATCGGCATCTTCTTGAAAGCCTCGTAGGATTTGAGGCGGAAATCCAGCATCCACTCTGGTTCATCCTTGGCTGCAGAAAGCTCACGAATGACCGCTTCATTCAGCCCTTTCCCTGTCGAGAGAACAGGTTCAACATCGTCATGGAAACCAAACTTGTATTCACCGAGATCAATCGGTTTTGGTTCTACTCTTTCTTCTGACATAATTTCCTTTCACATTCTTACTTTTTATCATCTTCAATTGCTCGCTTGAGGGCATTCCAACCCAAGGTCGCACACTTAATCCGCTGCGGGAATTTGGCAACGCCTGCTAAAAAGGCTCCATCTCCCAATTCTTTCTGGCGACTGTCTTCCTGGCCCTGAACCATCTGCGAGAAAACTTCTGCTAATTCCAGCACCTGCTCTTTTGTCTTGCCCAGAACCGCATCCGTCATCATGCTGGCCGAAGCCGTTGAGATAGTACAACCAGAATTTACAAAGGCAATATCCTCAATCTGACTTTCAGCATTAAACTTCACTGACAGGCTGATAACATCGCCACAGGTTGGGTTATTAAGGACTACCTGCTCCACATCTTCCAGTTTCCCATGGTGATGGGGGTGAGCCGAGTGGTCCGTCACAACCGCCTTGTAAAGACTGTCTAACTTAGAAAGCGCCATTGAAAAACTCCTTTGTCTTTTCTAAAGCATCTACCAGCTTGTCACAATCTGCATAGGTATTGTAGATATAAAAGCTGGCACGCACAGTCGCTGGCACCTGTAGATAGGTAAGCAAAGGCTGGGCACAATGGTGACCCGCCCGAACAGCCACTCCTTCGTAGTCCAGAGCCGTCGCGACATCATGCGGATGGAGATCATCCAGGTTAAAGGCAATCACACCTGATCGCTGGGCCAAATCCTGAGAGCCATAAATGGTCAAACCTTCCACTGCCTGCAGCTTAGGAAATACGTAGGCAATCAGGTCCTGCTCATGCTGGGCAATGGCATCCATACCCAAGTCTTCCAAATAATCAATGGCTGCCGCAAGACCGATTGCTCCTGCCATATTCGGAGTGCCAGCCTCAAACTTCCAAGGCAATTCCTTCCAGGTCGCTTCCTGCTCATAGACAAAATCAATCATTTCGCCGCCGAACTCAACTGGCGACATCTGCTCTAGCAATTCTTCCTTACCATAGAGAACGCCGATACCGGTAGGTCCGGCCATCTTATGTCCCGAAAAGGCAAAGAAGTCCACATCCAAATCCTGCACATCAATCTTCATATGCGGAATGGATTGAGCACCGTCCACCACCAAAAGCGCTCCTCGCTGATGAACCAGCTGGGCAATCTCCTTGATGGGATTGATGACCCCAAGGACATTAGAAGCATGAGCTAGAGAGACAAACTTTGTCCGCTCATTGAGCTTAGCACGAAAATCCTCCATATCCAGAGCACCATCTTTGAGATAGACATAGACCAACTTGGCTCCAGTCTTCCTACAAACTTCCTGCCAAGGAATGACATTGGAATGGTGCTCCATAATCGAAATCATCACTTCATCACCAGGCTGCAGCCTTTCAGCCGCAAATTGAGCCGCCCAGTTAAGGCCCGTCGTAGTTCCTCGTGTAAAGAGGACTTCTCTGCTTGAAGCTGCATTGATAAAAGAATGAACTCTTTCCCTGGCTGCTTCATAGGCCGCTGTCGCACGCTCGGCTAGCGTATGCACACCGCGGTGCACATTGGCATTGTCTCTAAGATAGTAGTTTTCAATAGCTGCCAGCACCTGCTTGGGTTTCTGGGTTGTCGCCGCATTGTCCAAATAAACCAAAGGCTCATCATTGACAATTTGGTCCAAAATGGGAAAATCTTGCTTGATTGCTTCTGCGTTAAATCCAGACATGAAGACTCCTATCTACTTTTACGGGACAAGGTCCAGCTTTTTATCTTTTTGCGAGAATAATATCGATATTTTCAATCATTTCATCACGGACTTCCTTAACAGGGATTTCTACTATCACTGAGCCCAAGAAGCCGCGCACGACCAAGCGTTCAGCCGTCGCCTTATCAAGACCCCGACTCATGAGGTAGTACATATCCTCTGGATCCACCTGGCCGATAGAAGCCGCGTGACCAGCTGTCACATCGTTTTCATCAATCAAGAGGATTGGATTAGCATCTGAACGAGCCTGGTCAGACAGCATGAGAACTCGGCTTTCCTGCTGGGCATCTGCTCCCTTGGCACCTTTGATAATATGGCCGATACCATTGAAGGTCAGGGTTCCTTTTTCTAGGATAACCCCGTGCTGCAGGATATTTCCGATAGAGTTGCAGCCATAGTTAGTTACTCGGGTATCAATCCCCTGAACCTGCTTGCCACTTGAGAGAGCCACTACTTTCATATCCGCATGGCTGCCCTTGCCATAAAGGTCGCTATCAAAGTCAGCCACAACATTGCCTTCGTTCATAACGCCGATAGCCCAGTCAATCATGGCATCATTGTCCAGCTTACCTCTACGGCTGATATAAGCTGTTACATTTTCGCCCAAGCGATCAATAGCTGAAAACTTAATCTGAGCTCCAGCCTGAGCAATAACTTCGACAGTGATATTGGCTGTTACTGGGACAGAGCCCTCGCCGTAAGTTTCCAAGCGTTCCAAGTAGTTAACCTTGGAATGCTTGCCTGCGATAATCAAAATATGCTTGTTAAAAGGAACATCGCTTTCGCTGTCCTGATAAAAAATTCCTTCAATTGGCTGGTCAATCTCAACATTGTCCGGCACATAAAGAACGGCACCGCTGTTGAAATAGGCAGTGTGGTAAGCTGCCAATTTGTCCTCGTCGTACTTGACCGCAGACATAAAATGCTTCTCTACCAGCTCTGGAATCTCTTCTAAGGCAGTGTGGAAATCAGTGAAAACCACACCTTGTGCTGCCAAGTCAGCTGGCAATTGCTCCAAAACAATATGAGTTCCCACTTGGACAAGCTTGAGATTGTCATCTAGGGCTGTAAAGTCTGGAACACTTGTCAGCGGCTCACTCTCTGAAATACGGCCGTCACCCAGATTCCAACGGTGAAATTTAACCCGCTCAATACGCGGCAATTCTAACTGGTCAATCTTATCAAAGGCCTGCTGGCGCAGTTGAAAGAGCCAATCTGGCTCTGCATGTAGCTGTGAAAATTCTTGAATCAATTCTTTAGTCATGTCATTCTCCTATCTTTTATCAAAGTCAAAAGAATGTTTGACTAGGCTTCTTCGGTATAGGTGAAGCCCAACTCTTCAGCCAATTTAGCATAGCCTTCTTTTTCCAAACGGACTGCCAATTCAGGACCGCCAGAAAGAACGACTTTACCATCCATCATGACATGAACTACATCTGGAGTGATATAGTTGAGCAGGCGTTGGTAGTGAGTGATAATCATAGCACCAAAGCCCTCACCGCGCATAGCATTAACCCCTTTGGACACAACCTTAAGAGCATCGATATCCAGTCCCGAGTCAATCTCATCCAAGAGCGCAAAAGTCGGCTCAAGCATGAGCAACTGCAGGATTTCGTTACGCTTCTTTTCACCACCGGAGAAACCTTCATTGAGGTAGCGCTCAGCCATTTCTTCTTTCATGTTGAGCAGTTCCATCTTTTCATCCAGCTTCATGATAAAGTCGCGGACAGAGATTTTTTCCTCATCTTCTTTGCCAGCATTCATAGCTGCACGTAGAAACTCTGCATTAGTAATACCAGGAATTTCACTAGGGTACTGCATAGCCAGGAAGAGTCCCATGCGAGCACGCTCATCCACTTCCAATTCTAAGATATTGACTCCATCAAAAAGCACTTCTCCTTGAGTCACTTCGTAGTTAGGATTGCCCATAATTGCTGCAGACAAGGTGGACTTCCCTGTTCCATTTGGGCCCATAATAGCTGCGACCTCTCCCGTTTTCAGAGTGAGATTCACCCCTTTGAGAATTTTTTTCCCTTCGATTTCAACATGAAGATCTTTAATTTCTAAGACAGACATTTCTTTTTCCTTTCTTTGCTTAGCTGATTTACATACTTTAGTATACCAAAAAAAAGCCCAAAAGGCTTTTATTTTGTTTAGAGCTATTCTTATTTATTCCTCTTTTGACGCCATTTCCGCCGAACTTCCTCACGGTAGTAGGAGTTGCCAATAAAGCGGAGAATATTGAGCAAAGGAGTACGATTAGGCCCCAAAACTCCGACCAGCTCAGCAAAGAGCTCAACACCCAGAAGTAAGCCTATCATCAAGAGCACGCCACCAATTCGACTGGAAACATTCAACAAGAGAGAAATCATGGCAAAGACCAGCGAAATCCCGTAGATAACCAGCACTGTCCCGCGGTGGGTCAATCCCAAGGATAAGAGTCTGTGATGAAGATGATGCTTGTCAGGCGTGTAGAATTTCTGACCAGATAGAGTACGGCGGATAATCGCCAGAAAAGTATCCGTAATCGGCACTCCTAAGATAATCATAGGCGTCACCACCGCAACAGCCGTCGCATTTTTTAGCCCTTGCAAGGACAAGACGGCAATCATAAAGCCGATGAAGAGAGCCCCCGTATCACCAAGATAGATGATAGCCGGGTGGTAATTGTAAGGGAAAAAACCCGCAATTGACAAGACCAAGACGAAAATTGTCAGGGTCAAAAAGAGATTGTGCTGGGGCAAAAAGAAGTAAGAAACAATCCCCATCGTTACCAAGGAGATGATGGACACCCCACTCACCAGACCATCCAGACCGTCAATCAAATTAACCGCATTGGTGATAGAAATAATCCACACCACTGTCAAAATATAGGACAGCCAAGGCTCAAAATGCAGGAAAGGTCCGCCAAAAGGAAGCTTAAAATCATCCAATCGGAAATCCGTCAGCCACCAGATTAGGCTGGCCGCTAGAACAATTCCCCCCATTTTCAGCATAGGCGACAGCTCTTTGATATCATCGACCAGCCCTGTAAAGGCAATAATCAAACCACCAATCACGACCGGCCAAACATAATCAAAATAGGTCTGTCCAAAAAAATCTACAGCAACAATCTGTGGCATCAAGAGCAGAGTAGAGATAGAAAAGGCCGCTACAATCGCCAGCCCGCCACTGCTAGGCATGGGCTTTTTATTGATGCGGCGAGCATTGGGATAATCTACCGCACCAATCTTAAAGGCTAAGAGCCGAACCAAGGGCGTCAGAATCACCCCGATAAAAAAAGTTCCCAGCAATACCAAGATAAACTTTAACGGAAAAGTAATCATAGGCATTCAACCTTCTGCAGGCCGGAGACCGCATCTGTCACCAAAAGCAGATGACCGTGCTCCTGAAGCACCGCCCGAGTGATATCTGAATCATCTGCAAACTCACGCATCTTGGCCAAGAGCCAAGCTGGATAGCGCTCTGGAAAACCCTCAACATCTACTAAAATCGTCAAATAATAAGCAGAATCATGCTTATAAAGCTCTGATAAGTCAATCTTATAGTCCACCGTCTGGGCAAAGGCCGCAGCAGCCTTAATATCTTCAAAACGCAGGATATAGTAAATGTAACGCTCTGCATTTTCTGTCAACTGCTCATCGGCCGCCTGCTGAGAAAATTGCGCCCCTTCCTCTGCTTCGGCTGTTTCCAAAGATTGGACTGCTTCTATGTCTTCCTTACTCTTTTCAAAAATGCTCTTTTCCAATGTCTTGAGGAATTCATCTGGAGACATATGAGACAGCTCATCCATGTCTGGCAGATCTGCCAAATCCTCAAAACTCAGATTCTTATCTAATTTAGACTTGGTAACAAAAACATCTACCTTATCTGGCTTAGGCGTCACACGGAAACTCAGCATACCGCTGTCCAAAAAATTATCCGGCATTTCCAACTCATCTAAGATAGTATAGAAAAACTCTTCCGTCTTTTCTTGGGGGACCAAGAAATCGGCCATTTCCATGCCGCGCTCTTCCAAATCTTCCAGCTGAATCGTGATTTTTATGGTCGAATCACTAATCTGTTTCATTTCCATATCTCTACCTCATACACTTCTAGTCCTACTATTATACTAAAAAATCCCCCGTATTTCAAAAAATAGCTAGTATTGGTCTGAAAATGGAGGTTGCAAGAAAAAACTCTCAGAAAATTCCGAGAGCTTCTTATTTCACTACATGAGAGAGTCAGGGAAACATTAAAATCTCCCCCTTTTATCCCATCAAGGCTTTGAATGCTGCATAAACCAGAAGCACGCCGCCTAGGCCAATCCGATATTTCCCAAAAATTGTAAAGTCATGCTTTTTGACGTAGTCTGTCAGGAAACGAATCACGACTAGACTGACACCGAAGGCCACCCCCATGGCAACTAAGAGCAAAAAGATTTGCCCAAATCCCAGACTGTTCCCATTCTTGATGAACTTGAGAATTTTCCAGCCACTAGCGCCAAACATAATAGGAATCCCCAAATAGAAAGTGAACTCTGTCACGACAGAACGACTGACACCATTCAGGAGACCACCGACAATGGTGGCACCAGAACGGCTAGTTCCAGGGAAGAGAGCTAGAATCTGAAAGAGACCAATTTGCAAGGCAGTTTTGTAAGGAAGAGAAGCTAAATCTGTCACAGCAGGCTCCTCATGCTCGCGCCTTTCCAGATAGATAAAGGCCGCCCCATAGACAATCAGCATCACTGATACAGAGACCAGATTGTAGAAATGCGCTTCAAACCAATCATCCAAGAATAAGCCGATAACAGCAGCCGGCAAGGCTGCCACGACGACCTTAGCCCAAAGTTGCCAAGTCTTTTGAACCTGACGTGCTGACTTGCCTGGTTTAAAAGGGTTGAGCTTATCAAAATAGATGACAACAACCGCCAAAATAGCTCCCAGCTGGATAACGACATTAAACATTTCCATAAAGGCTGGACTTTGATTTTTATACTGGATAAAATCTTGAATCAAAATCAGATGCCCTGTACTGGAAATCGGCAGCCATTCTGTGATTCCTTCGATGATTCCGTAAATAATAGAGATAAAAATTTCAATGATAAACATAGAATACTCCTGAAACAAGGGTTTACTCAAGGAAAGTCACATTTAAATTCCCAAAGAGTATTAGGTCTTATTATATCACAATTTCAATGCTAGGAAAAGCCAGTAATAAGACTTTTCTGGATAGGCGAGGGCTTGTCTATTAGAAAGCTCCACCGCCTCCGCCACCTCCGCCACCGGAGAACCCACCACCTGAACTTCCGCCAGATGAGACGGAGAAATTGCTGGCTGTGGTGGCTACATGGCCGTAGTTTGAGAAACTGTGCATACTGCTATAGAAGGCATAGTGCAAGTTAGCCTGAACATAGCTGTCCATAGATGGATTTTGCAAGCGAATCTGACGCAGAGCCATGACACGGCTGACACGATCTGCATAGCCAAAGAGGGTCGCATAGACCAAGAGACGGTTCCAAAGGATAATACCTTCAATTTCTGTATTGTCCAGATGAGCAATATCTCGCAGCATATTGGAAAAACTTCGCCACAGATAGTAATCATGCGCGCCTTCATCATTCAGGACGCCATCTCGCCAATAAAGCTGCGCCTTACTAGCAAAAATGCAAATCAAAACAAGCCCCATCAGTGCTAAGGGAATATATATCCAGATAAAGCCTCCAAAAGCGCCCAAGTAGACAAATAAAAATCCAAGAGAAAACAGCAAAACAGCACTAGCTAGAATAATGGCAGTAATTAGTAATCTCTTTTCCTGAACTTTAAGAGGCCGGTAGTGACTAAAGAGACCCAAACGCTTGCCTTCAGAGCGCACTTCTTTAGATAAGGAGCGCAAACTGTTAGTAAATAAGGACTTGATATTACTACCAATGTTACGAATATAGGACTCATCCGCAGAAGACTTGTGCTTATAAATATCTTCTGAAATTTGATAGGCTGAAAAGAGATCTTTCACACTGGCTTGGGATTGTTTGTTGAAAGCCATGCCCAGAAAACGTCTTTCAAAGTCCGCCAGTCCATCATAGGTCGCTATTTGCAGAACAGGATTTTCAGCATCTCCCTGCAGGAGGAGATTGCCCCTATCCAGCAAGTCTAACAAAGTCGCCTGAACCATGTTTTCAAAGTTCAGCACTGCCTTGCCGCCCCTAGTCGGATCGACATCCTCCATGTCCACCGCGTAAATATTTTCCGCCAAGACAAGAGGAGACAAGTCCTGAGGAGCCTCATATAGACGGGCATTCTTGGGATAAGACTGCTTAGGCTTGATCTTCTGGGCAAAGACAAAATAAAGAATAGCCGCTGCAAGGATGGCACATAGGAGCAGCAAGGGCATATAAATTTCTCCTAGTTGCCGGTAAAAGACCGTCTTGCGGGCAATTTTTTCTTCTTGAGCTTTAAAGGTTGGCAAGTAGTCGCTCTCGTCTTCATTCTGGGACACAAGAGAGACCGCTTGTCGATCCCAATAGCCGTGGAGCTCGACATTATCACCCGAGCCAATTCCATTGAGTTTGACCAGATAGTCGGTGCCATCCTTATCCACGAAAGGCTGGGTTCCAAAGTAGCCACTATGAGCAAAAAGCTCGCTCTTATCTGGATTGCTCAAGCCAGAAACTGTCAAAACGACTTCTTCTATCCCCTGATCCCAGTCGCTGATAGGAGTCCAGTTGAGCTCAGCAATATCCTTGTGAAGAAAAAGGAGATTTCTCAGCTGCCAAGTCACAGTAACAACAACTCTGTCACCGTTGTTTCCTGAATTATAGATTTTGACCTCATAGCCATCTCCCAAGTCTTTGACTTGGGGGTTAATGTCCATATCTGGCTCACCATTCGTCAGAACCGAGACCGTCGGATTCCCATCAATGGCAAAGCCATTGGGCATCTTTCCAGCAGAGCCCAGCGACACAATTTGACCGTTATAGTCGTCATTAAACTTGTAGGTTACTTTCTCTGTGTAGGTAGCTGTATTGTCCTCACGCAAGGCCAGATCGCCTTGATAGGATTCAATATCATAGTCAACAGCCGAGACAACCTGACCAAAACAAAGACAGGAAAATAAGACTAATAGGAGACAAAAATATCGTTTCATACTCAACCTCTCTTTACAGATATTTTGTTCTATTATATCATTTTTATCAAGTAAGGGCTTACTAGGATTGAAAAGAACGGTAATTTTCGATAGAATAGGAAGAACTATTATTAGATAAGCAGGAGAAACCCATGAAGAAATTATTACTCACTTTATTTACAGCCCTCCTGGTCACCTTAGGAACGATCCATGTTATTCAGGCCGATGACTACCTGAGAATCGGTATGGAAGCAGCCTACGCGCCCTTCAACTGGACTCAGGATGACGATTCCAACGGTGCTGTAAAAATCGAAGGCACCAACCAATATGCCAACGGATACGATGTGCAGATTGCCAAAAAAATTGCTCAAGAGATGGGCAAGGAACCTCTGGTTGTCAAGACTTCCTGGAACGGCTTAATTCCTGCTCTGACCTCCGGAAAGATTGACATGATTATTGCGGGTATGAGTCCAACTGCCGAGCGAAAAAAGGAAATCGCCTTTTCCAACAGTTACTACACCAGCGAACCAGTTCTCCTAGTTCGTAAAGATGGAAAATATGCATCCGCTAAGACTCTAGAAGACTTCAAAGACGCTAAAGTCACTTCCCAGCAAGGAGTTTATCTCTACAATCTCATTGACCAGCTGCCTGACGCCAAAAAAGAAACAGCTATGGGCGATTTTGCTCAGATGCGTCAAGCCTTGGAATCCGGGGTTATTGATGGCTATATCTCTGAGCGGCCAGAAGCCTTGACCGCCGAGACTGCCAACTCCAACTTCAAAATGATTCAATTTGAGAAAGGCTTTGAAGTTGGCGAAGAGGATGCTTCCATTGCTATTGGGATGCGCAAGGATGACGACCGTATCGAGCAAGCTAATACAGCTATCGCTAAGATTTCTACTAATGACCAAGTTAAGCTGATGGATGAGATGATTCAGAAACAGCCTGTTGATACGGATAGTGAAGCAGCTAAGGAATCATTCTTCAGTCAAGTAGCTAAGATTCTGGCTGAAAACTGGCCTCAATTCCTACGCGGAGCTGGTTTGACTCTACTCATTTCGATTACAGGAACCATTGCAGGCCTCATCATCGGACTGCTGATTGGCGTTTATCGGACGGCACCAGCTTCTAAGAATAAACTCCTAGCATCACTGCAAAAAATCTTTGGCTGGTTCTTAAATGTCTATATTGAGATTTTCCGCGGAACTCCCATGATTGTTCAGTCCATGGTTATCTACTACGGAACAGCTCAGGCTTTTGGAATTTCTATCGACCGGACTATCGCTGCTATTTTCATCGTCTCTATCAACACCGGAGCTTATATGAGCGAGATTGTCCGCGGTGGTATCTTTGCCGTTGATAAAGGGCAATTCGAGGCTGCAACAGCACTGGGTATGACTCATGGTCAGACCATGCGCAAGATTGTTCTGCCTCAGGTCGTCCGTAATATTCTGCCTGCAACTGGTAATGAATTTGTCATCAATATCAAGGATACATCCGTGTTGAACGTTATCTCAGTTGTTGAGCTTTATTTCTCTGGAAATACTATTGCTACCCAGACCTACCAATATTTCCAAACCTTTACCATTATCGCTGTAATCTACTTTGTCCTGACATTCAGCGTGACACGCATCCTGCGCTATGTTGAAAAACGCTTCGACACAGACAACTACACGACAGGTGCCAATCAAATGCAGACAGGAGAAGTAAAATCATGACAGAAACCATTTTAGAAATTAAAAACCTCAAAAAGTCCTACGGTGAAAACGAAGTCCTCAAGGACATCTCCCTCACCGTTCATAAAGGAGAAGTGATTTCCATCATCGGTAGCTCCGGCAGCGGAAAGTCAACCTTCCTGCGCTCCATTAACCTTCTGGAAACACCAACTGGCGGACAGATTTTCTATCGCGGCAAGAATGTCCTGGACGAGAATTACGACTTGACCCATTACCGTGAAAAGCTGGGCATGGTCTTTCAGTCTTTCAATCTCTTCGAGAATCTTAATGTCCTAGAAAATACCATCGTCGCTCAGACAACTGTCCTGAAAAAAGAACGGTCAGAAGCCGAGAAAATTGCCAAAGAAAACCTCAACAAGGTTGGCATGGGCGAGCAATACTGGCAGGCCAAGCCTAAGCAACTCTCAGGCGGTCAGAAACAGCGGGTCGCTATTGCCCGCGCCCTCTCCATGAATCCTGATGCCATCCTCTTTGACGAGCCGACTTCAGCCCTCGACCCTGAAATGGTTGGTGAAGTTCTGAAAATCATGAAAGAACTGGCTCAGGAAGGACTGACTATGATAGTCGTAACCCACGAAATGGAATTTGCCCGTGATGTCTCCAGCCGTGTTATCTTTATGGACAAGGGCGTCATCGCTGAAACTGGCAGCCCGCAGGATATCTTCACCAATCCCAAAGAAGAAAGAACCAAAGAATTCCTGCAGCGCTTCCTCAGCTAAATTACTTCTATTTTCAAAAGCAAAAAGGAATCTGGATCCAAGTCCAGATTCCTTTTTTTATTTAATGAGCAATATCGGTTGCACAATTTTGAAGTTTAGTCTTCAAATTTTTCATGGTTTTTGTCGTAGAAATCAATCAAGCCAAGAGCTGTTTCAAAAGAGATATTTTTCACTTTTGCACGTCCTTGAGCAAGAGCAATGATAGACATTTCACGTGCATTTGTTTCTTTACTAATACGGTAACCGGTGATCTTCTTATCACGTACCCAACTAACAACAGTTTCTACTTTCTCGAAATTAGATTTAGCCATTTCTTACTCCTCTCTATCTAGTTATAGTATTAACTATAATTGTTTTTTAACAGTTTGTCAACTTAAACAGACTACTTTCAAAAAAAATAAATAATTCAGAATTTTCTTTACTTAGCTTTGAGAGCTGAAAGTATCTGAGTTCGAATACTTTCAACACCTTCTGGATTTGCTGGAAGGAAGATGGTATTACTACCCGAACTATCTGCAAAATTATTCAGCGTATCCAGGTACTGGTTGGTCAAAAGAATAGACATAATCTGCTCTTCTGTCAACTCAATATTGGCACCCTTCAATTCCTTGATCGAGTCTGCCAAACCATCCACAATGGCCTTCCGTTGCTCGGCAATACCAACACCATGCAGGCGGTCTTTCTCAGCTTCCGCAGAAGCAGCGGTCACAATCTTAATCTTATCCGCTTCGGCCAATTCCTGAGCAGCCACGCGCTTACGCTGCGCCGCATTGATTTCGTTCATAGACTGTTTAACTTCTGCATCTGGTTCAACCTTAGTGATTAATGTTTTAACAATAATATAGCCATAAGTCGACATTTCTTCTGCCACCTGCT
This sequence comes from Streptococcus sp. CCH8-C6, assembly GCF_001557225.1. Classification (NCBI taxonomy): domain Bacteria; kingdom Bacillati; phylum Bacillota; class Bacilli; order Lactobacillales; family Streptococcaceae; genus Streptococcus; species Streptococcus sp. CCH8-C6. The sequence continues at coordinate 61,275 of NZ_LSJN01000064.1, read as the reverse complement.
TTTGGACTTCTAGGGCAATTTCGTCCTTCTTTTCAAAGAGCTCGTCCAAGGTCAGTTTTGGAACTGAGGAACGAAGGGCATCTTCAATATAGGACTTAATCTGAGCTTCTGGCCGCATAAGCTTGTAATAAGCGTCAATCACGTTGTTTTCATTTACACGATATTGAGTCGCAACGTTCATAGTTACGAAAACATTATCCTGTGTCTTAGTCTCAACGATAATTTCGCTCTGCAACAAACGTAGCTGAACACGAGCCGCTATCTTGTCAATTCCTAATGGAAGACGAAAATTGATGCCGCTGCTGCTAGTTTTATGATAACGTCCAAACCGTTCAATGATTGCTACAGATTGTTGACGAACCACATAAACCGCACTAAGTATTAAGAATATAAATATTATAAGCAATATGATAAAGAAGAGTGGAATAAAAAGCATGTTCAAGTCCTCCTTGATTCACTACAATATATTCTACCATATCTAATTTGTAGTTTCAAACAAAAACATAAAAATTAGGCTAAAATATTTTTATAATTAGACCAGCATATTATAGAGTGTTTCATTTCCGTTCAAATTGATAAAGGATGGATCGAACTGCTCAATACGGTTAATCAAAGAAGCATAATCATGCTTATCTGCCAGAGAAATACCAATCAAAACCGGCCCCGTTCCCTTGCTTGCCCGCTTGATATATTCAAAACGAGTAATATCGTCATTAGGCCCTAAAATATCATTTACGAATTCACGCAGGGCACCTGGACGCTGTGGGAAGTTAACCACGAAATAATGCTTGATACCATCATAAATAAGTGCCCGTTCTTCCATCTCTGGCATACGGTTGATGTCATTGTTTCCACCTGAGATAATGCAGCAGATAGTCTTCCCCTTGATATACTCGCTCAGCACTTCCAAAGCAGCAACACTTGCCGCACCAGCTGGCTCTGCGACAATCCCTTGCTTGGAGTATAGGTCAATAATGGTCTCTGAAATAAGCCCTTCATCTACACCGATAAGATTTTGAACATTCTTTTGTGTAACCTCATAGGTTGACGCACCGACTTTCTGGACTGCTATGCCGTCCGCAAATTTGTCGATTTCTTTGAGCTTGACTGGACCACCTGCTTCAAAGGCTGCTTTCATACTGCGGGCACCGTTGGCTTCCACACCAATGACTTCAATAGTTGGCTGACTTTCTTTGATATAGGTTGAGACTCCTGATATCAGGCCGCCGCCGCCAACTGGTACCAAAACTGCATCAAAAGTAATAGCTTCTCTCTTGGCCTCGTCTAAGATTTCATAGGCTACAGTCCCTTGACCCGCTTGGACATCTTCATTGTCAAAAGGATCGATAAAGGTGCGGTTTTCAGCCTTAGTATAGTCAAGCGCTGCCTTAGCCGAAGCATCAAAGGTATCTCCAACCAGCTTGATATCCACAAATTCACCGCCAAAGAAGCGGACTTGGCCAATCTTCTGCTGAGGAGTCGTGATGGGCATAAAAATAGTTGCTGGAATTTTCATTTCCTTACAAGTATAGGCCACTCCTTGGGCGTGATTTCCCGCAGAAGCACAGACAACCCCACGATGACGTTCCTCTTCATTAAGTTGAGAAATGGCATAATAAGCCCCGCGGAGTTTAAAAGAGCGTACCCGCTGCATATTTTCTTTCTTTAGGTAAATCTTAGCCTGGTACTTCTCTGACAAATAGTGGTCATAGTCAAGAGGTGTATTGACAACCACATCTTTTAACACTTTATGAGCATGCGTGATATCTTTTGCTCTGAGCATGTTTCTTCCTTCCCTGTTTTTTCAGTTTATTCTCTATCAAGCAAAACAAGGGGCTGGGAATTCGCATTCCTACCCCTAATGTCTTATCTGCTCTTTATCTTAATTGTAAATCTTGAAAGCATCGTCGTCGTTTTTACCAACGAATGGCATTGCTTTACGCAATTCTGCACCGACTTTTTCAATCTCTAGATTAGCAGCTTGCTCACGGTAAGCAGTGAGTTTTGGACGACCAGCCTTGTAGTCATTTACAAAGTCATTTGCAAATTTACCGTTTTGGATATCAGCCAAGACCGCCTTCATGTTTTCTTTGACTTGCTCAGTAATCACGCGCGGACCAGATACATAGTCGCCATATTCAGCTGTGTTTGAGATAGATTGGCGCATCTTCTTGAAGCCACCTTCATAGATTAAGTCCACAATCAGTTTCATTTCGTGCAGCACTTCAAAGTAAGCCAATTCAGGAGCGTAACCTGCTTCTGTCAAGACTTCAAAACCTGCTTCGATAAGGGCAGTCAAACCACCACAAAGCACAGCTTGTTCACCAAAGAGATCTTCTTCTGTTTCTTCTTTATAAGTTGTTTCAAGCAAACCAACACGAGCTGAACCAACACCTTTACACCAGTCCATTGCGATGTCTTTGGCATTTCCAGTAGCGTCTTGGTAAACTGCATAGAGAGCTGGTACGCCAAAACCTTCTTCGAAAGTACGGCGAACCAAGTGACCAGGACCTTTCGGCGCACACATGAAGACATCTACATCAGCAGGAACTTTGATAAATTCAAAATGGATGTTGAAACCATGAGCAAACCCAACAGCATTGCCAGCTTCCAGATTTGGAGCGATTTCTGCTTCATAGAGATCTTGTTGGATTTCATCTGGAGCCAAAATCATGATAACATCAGCCAATTTAGTTGCTTCTGCTACTGTATAAGTATCAAAGCCATCTTCTTTAGCCTTGTCAAATGACTTACCAGGACGAACACCGATAATCACATCGTGGCCTGTATCACGCAAGTTTTGCGCATGAGCATGACCTTGTGAACCATAGCCGATTACGGCAATTTTCTTACCATCAAGTGCTGCTACTTTTACATCTTTTTCGTATTCCATTGTTACTGCCATAAGTTTTACTCTCTTTTCTATTTTTATTGCCTGTTAGGCGGTTTTAACAAATTAAAGGTTTGATTTAATCTCGGGTAAAGCCTGTCGCTCCAGTCCGAGCAATATTTTTAATACCATATGGGCGAATGACTCGAAGCAGAGCCTCGCTCTTCTCTGCATCACCGGTCATCTGAACGGTAATGGAGCTAGGTGCTACATCTACAACTGTTGCCCGGAATGGCTGGATAATAGACAGAATCTCTGCCCGCTTATCAGCTGGAGCCGAGACCTTAACCAGAATCACTTCGCGCTCCAAGTGAGGACGGTCCGTGATATCTCGAACTCGAATCACATCAATCTGACGGTTCAGCTGCTTGATAATCTGCTCAACCTCTGCCAATGAAGCCACATCAATGATGATGGTGATACGGGATACTTCCGGATTTTCCGTCGTTCCGACTGAGATACTCTCAATATTGACCTGACGTCTGGAAAGAACACCCGTGAAGCGGTTTAGAACACCCGAACGGTTTTGGAGTTTAGCTGTCAACATTCTACGCATGGAACTTCACCCCCAACATCTCATGATTGCTCTTGCCGGCCGGCACCATTGGAAGAACATGCTCCTTGCGAGAGATATCTACCTCGATAAACATTGGTATATCTTCCTTTAAGACTTCCAAATCCTGAACAATGGTCTCCGGATTGTCAAATTTATAAGCTTTAACACCATAGGCCTGAGCCATGAGCTGAAAATCTGGCAAAGTATCAAAGACAGACTCAGAGGTACGACCATCATAGAAAGCTTCCTGCCACTGGCGCACCATGCCTAGCGAATGATTATTAAGCATGATGACCTTAATTGGAATCTTATAGATATTGAGAATAGCCATCTCTTGGTTTGTCATTTGATAGCCACCATCTCCGACAAAGAGCACCACTTCCTTATCCGGATTGGCAATCTTAGCTCCAATCGCTGCAGGTACACCGAAGCCCATGGTTCCTAGACCGCCAGATGTTACCAGTTGACGCTCGTTTTTATACGGATAATATTGGGCGGCCCACATTTGGTGCTGACCGACGTCTGTTACAACGATGGCATCACCCTTGGTCAACTCACCTACGCGCTCAATGACAGCCTGAGGCTGTACAACACGTTCTTTCTTATCATATGAGCGGACCCGCTCCTTATCCTGCGTTACTTTTTCAATCCACTTGCTGGTATTGTTATGCACCTGCTCTTCATTCAACAGCATCTGCAGGGCTTTCTTAGCATCCCCTACGATAGGAATGTCTACACTGATAATTTTTCCAATTTCCGCTGGGTCAATATCAATATGTGCTACTTTAGCATTCTTGGCAAAAGTTTTCGGATTACCAGTCAGACGGTCATCAAAGCGGCAGCCGATACTAATCATAAAGTCGGCCTCAGTCATGGCAATATTGGCCGCAAAAGAACCGTGCATTCCACCCATACCTAAGAATAAAGGATGGTCTGTCGCAATGGTTCCCTGGCCCAATAAGGTAGTGACTACTGGAATCTGATACCGCTCCGACAAAGCAACCAGCTCTGCTGCTGCCTCGGCATAACTAATACCGCCTCCTGAAAGCAGAACCGGCTTTTTAGCCTTAGAAATCTGCTTGATAATCTTCTTAATCTGCAATTCATTCGGCTCAATAGTCGGCTGATAGCTCGGCAGATGCAACTTGCTGTCATAGATAAAGTCCGTTTCCAGAGCGGAGACATCCTTAGGCAAATCAATAACGACTGGCCCAGGACGACCTGTCGTCGCGATGTGAATAGCTTCTGTAATGATACGCGGAATTTCCGCCGTCTCCCGAACCTGGTAATTGTACTTTGTAATAGGGGTCGTAATACCGACAATATCCGCTTCCTGAAAAGCATCTTTACCGATTCCAGCCTTGGCTACCTGACCAGTAAAGACTAAAAGGGGAACGCTATCACTCATGGCATCAGCAATTCCAGTAATAGCATTGGTCGCTCCTGGACCGCTGGTCACAACCGCAACTCCGATTTTCCCAGTAGACTTAGCATAGCCTTCTGCTTCGTGAACACAGCCTTGCTCATGGCGGCCTAGAATATGACGGATGCCTTCAAAACTATAAATAGCATCATAAAGCGGCAGTACAGCGCCGCCGGGATAGCCAAAAATCGTATCAACACCAAGATTTTTCAAGGTTTCTAACACAAGCTCTGAGCCTGTCTTAGAAGTTTCTAATTTGATTTTCTCCATTCTTCCCCTTTCATTTATTTACAATTTTCTAAAAATTCAAAAAGCTTTCTACTATGATAACATTTTTGAAAAAAATTGCAAGCCGCTAGTTAATTTTTTTCTTGATTTTTTATCTAAATCCGAATGTTTTTCAAACAAAAGATAAAAAGCCAGAACTATATCTATAGTACTGACTTTTCATTAGAATTATTAGCTCTCAAATGTTCCGTTTATGGGAAAGCTCCCGCTCCTCATCTTTTCTACGAAGCTGAATCTTCCAGCTATAACCAGCCTTTCTCTTGACCGATTCGGACTGCTTCTGTTCGATTTTCAGCATCTAGCTTGGTCAAAATAGCAGACATATAGTTACGAACCGTTCCATTTGACAAGTAGAGTTTTTCAGCAATTTCTTTATTGGACAGGCCAGTCGCCGCAGCTTGCAGGACTAGCCTCTCCTGCTGAGAGAGAGGATTCCTACTGGTCATTAGCACCTCCATCAATTCCGGCGAATATTCCTTTTGCCCATCTAGAACGGTATGGATGGTCTTCATCAAATCCGCAATGCTGCGCTCTTTGAGCACATAAGCATCTACATCCGCCTTAACAGCTCGCTCAAAGTAGCCCGGTCGCTTGAAGGTTGTGACGATGATGACCTTGATGTTGGGTCGATTGGCCTTGACCCATTCGAGAACGTCTAGGCCGGTTTGGTGGGGCATTTCCACGTCCAAAATAGCTACATCAACAGTTTCTGAGTTAAGACAGTCAATAGCCTTCTGCCCATCTGCGGCCTGATAGACTTCTTCGACATCTGGCTGCAGCTGTAAGAGCTGAGCTAAGGCATCTCTCAGCATACTTTGATCTTCTGCTAACAAAAGTTTCATGCTTCCTTCCCTCCGTATGGCAATTCAATTCGAATCCATGTTGGATCTTGGCTGCTAAGAATCTCAAGCTTTCCTGATAAGGCAGACAGCCGCTCTCGAATACTATGCAACTCCCGTCCGGTCAGCTTCTGAAAACCACAACCATCATCCTGAATGTCTAAAATAAGCTTTTCGTTTTTCTTTACCAAAGAAAAATTGCTCTTTTTAGCCTTGGCATGCTTAATAATATTGGTAGCAGCCTCCAGCAAAATCATACTGATTGTTGACTGCTGACTCGGTGGGATACTAGCAACATTGAGCTGGTTATCTATCTCGACCTGAACACCGCTCATCTCCAGCATGGCACGAATGGTCACTAGTTCCTCGTCCAGCGTCCGATTCTTTAGATCATTAATAATCCGCCGAACATCAGCCATGGACTTCTTACTAATCTCTTGCACTTCCTGCAGTTCTTTTGCTGCCTTGTCATAGGCTTCCATCTGTAAAAACTGTTGAGCCAGCTCCGCCTTAACACTGAGCATAGCAAAGGTATGTCCTAGACTATCATGTAAGTCGCGACCAATCCGATTGCGCTCATTTTCTGCCAGGAAAAGATTCAGCTGGGCATTTTGCTTGATCTTTTCTTCCTTGATTCGCTCTGTCGTCTGAATCCGATAGAGACCAAAGGTCATACCATCCGAAAAGAGAAAGATTACAATATAGAAAAGCAACTCTGTTGGACCAACATTGCCCATCAAATAATTAGTTAGTACAATAGCAGGCTGCAAGGCGATAAAGGTCAAAAAGCGCCAGGATTTAAAAGAAATATCATCCAGTTCGTAAATGAGTATATTAGATAGATAAAAAATGTACCAAGTAAAACCTGTATTTAACCAGACAGAACTATAATAAATGTAAGCAATCAAGAGCCACCAAGAAAAGAACTGGATGAGGCGATGGTTACTTAGCAAAACTGCATAGTAAGCCATAACAAAAATAGCTGTCCAGAGCAAGAGGAAAAGCGGGTATTCCCCGCTAATCACTCCCGCCACTGGAAAGATAATAAAGACCAGCGCAATATGAAACATATAGTGGACTTGTTTAAGTTTTTCCCACATGAATTTATTTTACCTCAATTCGCTTTTTGAGCTGCAGCACAAGAATGCTGACCAAAACCGTATAAATCAGAACAATCAAAGCGGCCTTGCCATTAAACTGATGGTGTTCTAGATAAGAAGACACGACCTGCATTAGTTGATAACTTGGCGTCAGCTTACCGATTGGCTGGAGCCATTTTGGAAACATAGTCAGAGGAAACCATAGACCGCCCAGAACAGCCAGTGCCATATAGACGATATTTCCCACAACAGACATGAGCTGAGCACTTGGTAAGAGACTGACCAATACCCCCATGGCAATAAAGACCACACTTCCTACTAGAAGTATCAAGGCAATAAGAAGCCAGTCTACCATTGGCAGATTAACCCCGCGAACAAAATGCCCAATCGAGAAGACTACGATAATAGAAAGCATAAAAGTCAACAGCGTACTGCAAAGTTTTGATATATAATATTTTACCATAGAAATCGGCGAGTGCTGAATCATTTTTTGCCAGTTATTATTTTTATCAGACTGCAAAGTGCTTGGAATGCTAAAGAAGGCACTAGACATGATACTAAAAAGGGTCATAGAGAAGAGATATCCTCGAAGCACACGCTCAGGCGTATCACTTCCAGACATCATTCCTGAGAAAATCAGGTAAAAGACGCTGGGCAGACCAATAGACAAGAGATAATAAGCAGCCTGCCGCTTCATTAAAATCAACTCAATCTTCATAAGACTTGCCATATTTTTCATGATTACTCTCCTATTCTTGTGTCGTTTCAAAAATACTATCCAAGAGGGTACGGTTACGTACTTCAATCTCTTCGATTGTACAGCCGTTTTCCTGAAGAACCTGCCAGACCTGTCCAGCATCCCTAGTAGCAAATGATAAAGCCTTTTGCTTGATTTCTAAATCAGTCACATTATCCAGTTTTTCCAGCACAGACTGATAAGTCAGCGGCAAGGTAAAGTGTTTTTCCTGCTCCTCACTGCGCATGGCATAAGGCGTCGTGTCCCGAATCAACTCGCCCTTGTGCAGCACCAAAATCCGGTCTGCCGTATGCTCAACTTCTTCGATATAGTGCGAAGAATAAACGATGGTCACTCCCTGCTGCTTGAGCTGATTAACAATTTCCCAGAAATGCTGACGAGTGGAGGTGTCCATAGCTGAAGTCGGTTCGTCCAAGAACAGAATCTTAGGACGGCCAATCAGACTCAGAACAAAAGAGAAGAGACGCTTTTGTCCACCAGACAGCTTGCTGGCCAACTGATTCTTTTGCTTGTCTGTAAATTGTAGCAAGTCATCAATTTCTTGATTGGATAAACTATTTGGATAAATAGGTTGGAAGAACGCCAAGAGTTCCTTGACCTTCAAATCCTCCACCACTGTATTTTCTTGTGGTAAAATCGCTACAGACTGCTTGAGATGATTGTCAGTTGGTTTGAGTCCCTGAATCCTTGCTTCACCTGCTGTCAGAAACTTATCGCCCAGCAAACAATCCATAAGAGTCGTTTTCCCTGCTCCATTGGGACCAATCAAGGCCACACAGTCACCTTGGGAGATTTCAAACGAAATATCCTTTAAAATTTCCTTACCATGAATGCTTTTTGAAAGATTCTTTACTTCAATCAGTTCCATTTTTCTCCTCCTTTGATTTGATAAGCCTCATATGCATCTTTCCTTTATTTTTCCAAAGCCGGAAGAATAATAAAGACCAAATGCTATTTGAATTCTTACAGCAACCTTTTATCATGTTGTTAACTATATTATAAGGCAAAGAAATTTTTCCTACTAGTTTATTTTGTCACCGACTGACATGACAAATGTCACTTTCTCACATAAAAAAAACGAGTTACCTCGTTTTTATTCTATTCTTCTTTCAGACCATTCATTTTCAGTCCTAAAATAACTCTTTCAGGTGTAAAATCTTTAAAGTCTCCTAAGCCCAACTCTTTTTTACTTGAAATTTTATCTATTTGTTCCTTTGTAAGCTTTTGAAAATCCATCTCAACATTTGTTTGAAACTTTCTCTCCGCTGTTACAGAGTAGACTAATTTAAAACCATCGATTGCTAGTAATTCAGCAATCTGAGGATCTTGTTTTATTCCTTCTTGAATACGAGTTGTCATTTCTTCAGGAGATAACTCAGCGTATGATAATGCTATATCTTGCGGTAAGTCTGTCTGCATTTCCATGTGCAAACTAAGAATCTTTTTCCCTTGATAGGTTACCGTATCACGATGATGAACCCCTTGAACATCTCCTACTAAGGTTTTACTTGTTATCTCAACTTCTCCAGAAGATTTTGATGACGAATCAATTTGCAGGCTAGACTGCTTTACAGACTCACTATCAGAACGATGTTCTGCCATAGAACATCCTGTCAATAGGAATAAAGCCGTTGAAAATATTATTAATAATTTTCTCATTATACACCTTTTTCTATAATTATATACCATAGTATAGCATAATACCATAAATTTGTCTAAATATTTTTTTAAAAAAATAAAAAAGGCTGCAGGAAAGCTTCCTTTGCCTTTTTTTATTATAAAATTTAAAAGTCAAATCCAAGAATCGTTAGACTATAGTATTATTCAACACTAAAAATATATGGATAAACCGGCTGACTGCCCTGATGAATTTCTACTTCGACATCCTCGAATTGTTCCATCAAATCTTGAGCAAGACTGCTAGCCAACTCTTCGCTACCGTCTTCACCGATATAGATAGAGACAATCTCGCTGTCTTCATTGAGCATCTTGCTGAACGTTTCTTTCAAAGCTGTCAGCATATCTGGATTAGAAACAACAATCTTACCATCCACCATACCGAGGTTGTCATTTTCATGAATTTCCAAGCCATCAATTGTCGTATCACGAACCGCAGTCGTCACGCTGCCGCTGACTACTTCTGTCAAGGCTGCAGTCATACGCTCTTGGTTTTCCTCGATAGTCTTGCCGCCATCAAAAGCTAAGAGACTGGTCAAACCTTGAGGGATTGTGCGAGTCTCAATAACAGCTGCAGGCTGTTCAATCACTTCTGCTGCTGATTGGGCTGCCATGAAGATGTTTTTATTATTTGGCAAGATAATAATATTACGAGCATTGACTTGCTCCACAGCTTTGATAAAGTCTTCCGTTGATGGGTTCATAGTTTGCCCGCCAGAGATGATGTAGTCAACTCCTTGAGCCTTAAAGATTTCAGCCAGACCATCACCAGCCACTACAGCGATAATCGCAAACTCTTTTTCTTGAGCCGGCTTAGCTGAGCGCTCTTCCTTTTCAACCTGCGCTTCGTGTTGGTTGCGCATATTGTCAACCTTGACCTTAACCAGACTACCGTACTTGAGACCTTCCTGCATAACCAGTCCTGGATCTTCAGTATGGACATGGACTTTGACGATTTCATCATCATTGACTACCAACAGGGAATCTCCCAAATCGTTGAGGTAGTTGCGGAACTCATCATAATCAAAGTCTTTTACATAGGTTGGTCCTGTCTTGAGAGCCACCATGATTTCTGTACAGTAGCCGTAAGTGATATCCTCTGTTGCCACATGGCCAGCTACAGATTTATGATGCTCAGCATTAATCATCTCAGACATGGTCGCAGGTGTCGCCACAAAGTCCTCAGAAGCGATGTATTCGCCTGTAAGAGCAGACAAGAAGCCTTCGTAGATAAAGACCAATCCTTGACCGCCAGAATCCACAACACCGACTTCTTTCAGAACCGGCAGCATATCCGGTGTCTTAGCCAAAGCAGCCTTTGCTCCTTCAAGAGCTGCTTTCATAACTTCTACAGCATCATTAGTGACTTCAGCTTTCTTCTTGGCTCCGATAGCCGCACCGCGGGAAACAGTCAAAATCGTTCCCTCAACCGGCTTCATAACTGCCTTGTAAGCCACTTCTACACCAGACTGAAAGGCCAGAGCTAGATCTTCACCAGTCAGCTCTTCATGCTCTTTCACACTTTGAGAAAAACCGCGGAAAAGCTGGGAAGTGATAACTCCTGAGTTACCACGCGCGCCCATCAAAAGGCCTTTCGCAAAGATACCCGCCGCTTCGCCAACTGTTGAAGCAGACTTATCTGACACTTCCTTGGCACCATTTTCAATGGTCATGCCCATGTTGGTCCCTGTATCGCCATCTGGAACCGGGAAGACATTCAAAGAGTTTACATATTCAGCCTGTTTATTTAAGCGAGTAGATGCCGCCTGCACCATTTCTTGAAATAAACTAGTAGTAATATTTGCCACGATTATTCTCCTACGACTTTAATATTTTGGATATAAACATTCACTGCATGGGCAGTAATTCCGAGCTTGTTTTCCAAACTGAATTTAACACGCTCTTGGATGTTTTTGGAAACTTCGCTGATTTTGACTCCATAGCTTAACACAGTGTAGACATCAACTGCGATATCACCTTCATCAGTCGCTTTCACAACCACGCCCTTAGCATAGTTTTCTTTTCCTAAAAGGGCTTGAAAATTATCCTTGATTGCATTTTTGCTGGCCATGCCAACTACACCAAAAATTTCAGTCGCTGCACCGCCGACGATTGTCGCAATCACATCATCAGTCAGCTCAATTTGACCATCTTTTGTATTAATTTTCACAGTCATAATTTGTACCTCAAAAGTATTTTATAGTTTATTCTACCATATTTTATACAGGGTGTAAAAGAGGAAGGGTCTAAATCAACTGTCTAGGCGGAAATTTACAAGCAAAAAAGGACGGAAAATTTCCATCCTTTTAAATAAAAATTAAACGCGTTCAACTTTACCTGATTTAAGGGCACGAGCTGAAGCCCAAACTTTTTTAGGTTTACCGTCAATCAAAACAGTAACTTTTTGAAGATTTGGTTTAACAGCGCGTTTTGTTTGGTTCATCGCGTGAGAGCGGTTGTTTCCTGATACAGTCTTACGACCAGTAAAGTAACATACTTTAGCCATTATCGTGTTTCCTCCTATTAGATCTAATATTACGGATGTGCTAGCACCACATACCTTCCTATATTACCAAAAAACTTGACGTTTGACAAGTACATTTGTCCAAAGTTTCGAAATTAATCCGTTTTCCTAAACATAGCTAATCTTCAAAGAACCGAAAGCTACGTTGCCTTTGACATAGAGAGTTTTTCTCTTTTCATTGACATTGCGGGGATTGTAGACAGAGCCAAAGGCATTATCTACATCCAGCTCTACACGCCAGTCGCTGGGCACATAAAGCATCACACTGCCAAAAGACAGATCCACTTCAAAAGTTGCTGAGTCCCCTTCGATAGTCGCATTATCAAAATAAACCGATGCACTGCCAAAAGCACAGTCTAACTTTTCATAGGTGAAGTTATCTGAGTTGATATAGCGCGTGCCGCTGCCAAAAGCAATATCATCTTTTGAGGAAGAAGAGGCAGTTGAGAAGATACGCCCCTTAAAAATGCGCCGGGGCTTGAAAATCATATTGAGACCGATGCAAGCCAGAATACCACCCAAAACCAAGGTTCCTGTTGAAATAGCTAAAAAGTGGTAAACGGCATTGGCAATAATCAGCGCAATAACTGCCATGATCAGCCCAGTGCCAAAGTCTCTTTCTAAGAAATTTTCCAAGGCGAAATAGGCAAACATTGCAACTACTAGCATGGGCCAAATATTAAAATTGAAGGCAGGAATCCCAAAATTCCCCTGCAGCAGAACCCAAGCTGCCAAGACTAAAAAGCCGATTCCAAAAATTGTTTTTTTCATGAAAATTACCTCGTTTCGTTTAACTTTTCTTTTAAAATTTGATAGTAGTGTCGGGAAACGTGCACTTGTTTATGTGTGTCATAAAATTGGATAGTACTGGTTCCCGAAAATGATTTATCCAAAGCGTAAATAGCCTTGGCATTGGCAATAGTAGACTTTGAAATGCGACAGAAATATGCCGGAAGTCTCTCTTCTAATTCGTATAGCTTCAATTTGACTTCATAAGCATCATCCCTGCTATGAGCATAAATTTTGGTAGCATCCGTTTCAAAAAATAAAATATTCTTCAAATCGACAAAATATTCACTTGTATCCTTATAGAAAGCTATCGGTTGACGGTTGGCTTGTTCAAGAGCTGCTTGAATCCGAGCCACCTCTTCACCATATTGAGCCGTTCGGATAACGACTTCAGTTTCTGCCATATCTGTATCAAGCTCAATCCTAATCTTCATAGCCACTCCTTTCCTTGCTTCTGACTTCATTATAACAATTTTCAAAAAAGAAACAAGGCATTTTCAGTAAGTGGTTATTTTTGATAACTAAGTGGTAGCTTACCCTTCTCAAAAAATGTTAAGCAAATTTGATTTCTCATCCTAGACTCTCCAATAGATTCGTTTAGTATAAAAGCACGACTTACACATATTGAATATCTGTCTTATTTTATGATCAAACAAATTTGAAAACTTTTTTCCTTCTGATATAATAGTACCTCAGGAGGTACTATATGTCTAAACAAAAAATTAATCGCTTTGTCGGATCTATTGGAGCTTTTATTGGGATTCTTGTCTTTATTGCATATATTCCACAAATTATCGCTAACTTGCAAGGAGAAAAAGCTCAACCATTCCAACCACTATTCGCAGCAGTTTCTTGTTTAATTTGGGTAATCTATGGTTGGACCAAAGAACCTAAAAAAGACTGGATCCTTATCATTCCCAATGCGGCAGGAGTGATATTAGGCGGTCTAACTTTTCTTACTTCTTTATAAGAATTAGATAAACAAAACCAGCAACCCATGAAAAAGTTGCTGGTTTTCTTTCTGCCGATTGCAGGGTTCGAACCTGTGACCTACGCGTTACGAGTGCGTTGCTCTACCAACTGAGCTAAATCGGCGCCTTTTCCCTTTTATTTTAGCATCTTAAGTTTTTTTGTCAAGGGAAAATTTCACAACTTTTTAACCCAAATCAAACAAGGGTTGCTTTTATCCCAAAGTTCAGGAAAGATTTCTAACTTTTTAAAGCCCCGAGCCTGATAGAAGGCGTTAGTCCTGTCGTAAGTAGGATAATGACCTGGTGCTACCGTTTTTACCTGCAGATAGGACGCTTGTTGACGAGCAGATTTTTCTAAAACTCCTAGAAGTTGACTGCCAATTCCTGCTCTATGATAGAATTTCTTAACAGCTAGACAGTCAATCTCAGCACAATCTTCACTAGAGTAGGATAAGCTGATAAAGCCAGCCAAATCGCGCTCCTGATAGGCAGCCCAAACTTGCAAATCCTTGGCTCCTTCAATGTAAGCTTGTGTACTTTCAGGTATTCCAAACCATTCTGGTAGATCCTTCAAAACTTCGCTAACCACTATCATCTTTTGTTTTTCTTCCTTCACTTCTTCAATTACCATCATCTTAAAACCCTTTCTTGATTTAAGCTTTAGGACCAATCATATTTTCTATCTTAAGATCCAGCACTTTCATAGGCGTCCAAGCCCCTGTCCCATAGTTTCAAAGAAATGACAAAGAAGACAAGGGAAATTAGAATCAAACCACCGATATTAAAGAGTCCATTCTTTTCCTGCAAGAAATAGCTAGCTGGATAGTAGGCCGTAAAGGCGAAAGGCACGATAAAACTAATCAACCAACGAAGGAGCGAATTGTAAATGGAAATCGGGTACTTGGCAAAATCATTAAACATATAGAAAATGTAAATCATAGCACCTGACTGCTTGGTCCAAAAAGCGATACTGGCTGTCGCGATTTTCAAAGAAGTATAAATCAGGGTCGCAAAAGGAATGCAGACTAGGAAAAGCAAGAACTTGGGAATAGTCCAAGTAATGCTAGAGAACGTTGTCGCTAGTAAAATTCCACCGACCAAGAGCTCACCCAAGGCATCAATCTGAAAAGTCTCGACTAGGATGTGAAAGAGAGGATTGATAGGACGAGTCAGATACTTGTCAAACTCTCCCTTTCTCACCAATCGTTGCCCCAGTGCCCAGAGATTGTCAAAAAAGAGATGGTCCAGTCCCTTGGGAATCAAGGAAAAACCATAGATAAAGGCAATCTCTTGAAAGGTCCAGCCTTCTAGCGAGGGGATGTGTTGAAAGATGACATTGAGAAACAAGAGGTTCAAGCCTTGGGTCAGGAAGACACCTAAAACACCAACCACAAAATCAACCTTGTATTCCATGATTTGCTTGATGTACTGTCTGATAAAAATCAGATGCATGCGCTGATATTTTTTCATACTAACCTCCTTGAATGGTGATAAATGACTGGACTCTTTTCCAAATCAACTGAGACAAGCCCACCATCACTAAGAGCCAGAAAAACTGTAGCAAAAGCGCTTGATGAATCTGACTGGCATCGTATTTCCCAACGATAATCATAACCGGAGTGTAAATCAAGGATGAAAAAGGCAAAAAGGAAAGAATATTTGAAACAATTTTAGGAAAGAAAGCCAAGGGAATCAAACTCCCCGACATAAAGGCCACTATAGAAGTCTTGAGTAGATTAGAACCCCATAGATTTTTAAATACAAAGGCTGAAAATCCAAAGCAGATATTAAAGAAAAAATTGATCAGATAGGCTAGGGTTAAGCTAAAGAGATAGATAACGGTTAATCCCAGCACTTCTACAATCCCTTGCCCAGAAAGGATTTTCATCAGAAAAATAACACTTAAAAATGGAAGACCAACGCTGATAAAAATCAACCACTTAGAACCAAGCTCGGTGAAGAGATAAGAAGCCGCAAAGTGCACCGGTCTCAGCAAGCGCATGATAATGGATCCGTCCTTGACCTCTTCTCCAATCATAAAAGAAGAATCCGACCTGGTCAAGAGATTGGTCACAAAACTCATGATGATGTAGAGGGTGATATCTGCCATACTGAAGCCTTGAATCAAGGACTCTTGCGAGGAATCAAAGACTGCCTTCCAGAGATAGAAAGCAACAAAAGCCCCCATGACATCGCCAAGCCGATAGAGAATAAAGTTGACTCGATAGGTAATCAACTCCTGAATCCCTGCATTGATAAAGGGTTTATAACGTCTCCACAATTTGACCATCTTAGAGCTCCTTTCGGTAGAAGCGACGGATAATATCCTCAATATCCGTATCCACCATCTTCAAATCACGGATCTCAAAATCAGACAGGGTTTGCTTGATAATATCAGCTGACTGGTAGCGTGAACTATCGTATTGAATGTTGAGGCTATTTCCTTGTCTTTCAATAGTGATATCAGGCAAGCCTTCATAGTGAGAGACAAGATGACTTTGCCCTGGCACCAGTTCAAAGGAAAGTGTCTTCATCTTACCAAAGGTCTCCTTGAGTTGACTCACCGTTCCATCAAAAATTTCCTGCCCCTTGTCAATCATAAAAATCCGATCACAGAGTTGTTCAATATCACTAAGGTCGTGAGTGGTCAAGAGAATGGTTGTTTCTTCCTCCTGATTGATTTGGGTGATGGCCCGACGAATGTTATCCTTGACCGAAACATCCAAACCAATGGTCGGCTCATCTAAAAAGAGAACCTTAGGATTGTGGAGCAAGGAAGCTGCAATATCCGCCCGCATCCGTTGACCCAGTGAAAGAGTCCGCACGGGGTCTTTGATAAATTCTTTCAAATCCAAGACTTCATTCAAAAAGTCCATGCGCTTATGGAACAGCGAGTCTGGCACATCATAAATCTCCTTTAAGACCGTGTAGGTCTCTTGTAAAGCCAAATCCCACCACAGCTGGGTTCTTTGCCCGAAGACCACTCCAATATCCTTGACATAGTCTTGGCGATTATCCTGCGGAATCTTGCCATTGATTCGACACAAACCAGAAGTGGGCTTCAAAATCCCGGTCAGCATTTTAATGGTTGTTGACTTCCCAGCACCATTGGCCCCGATGAAACCTAAAATCTGCCCCTTGGGAACCTCAAAGGTTAAATCCTTGACCGCTTCAAAGGTTTGCTTTTCAGGATGAATAAAGGAGAGCAAAGCTCCTTTCAACCCTGGTTCCTTAACTGTTTTTACAAAATTTTTCTGAAGATGCTCTACTTCTATCATCGCCATACGTTTCTCAATATCCTATCATTCAATTCATGTTTCAGACTATTTTACCTAGCAATATCAGGAAAAATAGAATCTTATCTCCCCACTATACTACCACTTTTGCTTCCAAACGAACATAGGTAATTTAAAAATAATTATCATATTTTATCACACACCAAAAAAACCCACCCTTACGGGCAGGTTTCCGTTTTGTAGTCTTCAGCTAGATTAAGCTTTACCTTCTGAACCGAATACGTCGATACGTTCTTCAACTGATGCTTGGATGGCTTTTACACCGTCAGCCAAGAATTTACGTGGGTCGAAGAGTTTCTTCTTGTCGTATTCTGCTTCGTTTGCTTCGTAGTCGCGAGCAAATTTACGAGTTGCGTTAGCGAATGCGATTTGGCATTCAGTGTTAACGTTAACTTTCGCAACACCAAGTTTGATAGCTGCTTGGATTTGGTCATCAGGAATACCTGAACCACCATGCAATACGATTGGGAAGCCTGGAAGAGCTTCTGTCAATTTCTTCAAGTGGTCAAGGTCAAGACCTTCCCAGTTTGCTGGGTAAGGGCCGTGGATGTTACCGATACCTGCTGCCAAGAAGTCGATTCCAGTTTCAACCATTGCTTTAGCGTCTTCGATTGGAGCCAATTCACCTTTACCGATGATACCGTCTTCTTCACCACCGATAGTACCAACTTCAGCTTCTACTGAGATACCTTTAGCGTGTGCTTTTTCAACAACGTCTTTAGCCAATTTAAGGTTTTCTTCTACTGGAAGGTGTGAACCATCAAACATGATAGAAGTGTAACCAACTTCGATACACTCAAGTGCATCTTCGTAGTGACCATGGTCCAAGTGAATCGCAACTGGTACAGTGATGCCCATTGATTCTACAAGGTTAGCGATCAAGTTACGAGCAACTTTGTAGCCACCCATGTATTTAGCAGCACCCATTGAAGTTTGGATAAGCACTGGTGCTTTCTTTGCTTCTGCCGCACGCAGGATAGCTTGAGTCCACTCAAGGTTGTTTGTGTTGAATCCACCAACTGCGTAACCATTGTCACGAGCTGCTTGGACAAATTTTTCTGCTGAAACGATTGCCATTCTTATCAGGCCTCCTCTTATTTTTTGTGGTTAAACCACTTACATTGTTTATTTTATCACTTTTTCACTAAAATTGCTAGTTTTTCCTGAAATTTTAAAGAATTGCAGGGAGACGCTTAGCCTTTTTAAGCGTACCTATCGCAAAAAGAAAAAGCTGACCGAAGCCAGCTTACTTGATGCGGAGAGAGGGACTTGAACCCTCACGACCTAAAGCGGTCACAGGATCCTTAGTCCTGCGCGTCTGCCAATTCCGCCATCCCCGCGATTGAGTACCTTACTAGTATAACAGGACAGCTAAGGCTTGTCAAGAAAATTTTTGACTTTATTTCAAAAAATCAACTTTCTACTCAATCAACAAAATTGGGAAATCTAAGCGAAAATGAAGCTAAGGACGGAACACAGAAAACTCAGTGCTGCTGAGTCGCAACAAAGACAGCCACCGTTTGGTCGGGATCGTATTTTTCAAAGTCAATAGTGTAGTCTCGATGAAGCTCACCTGTTTCTTCTGCCTGCCAAATCCTCTGCCAAGCATGAAGAATTGCTTGCGGATCCTCCTTATCAGCCTCAAATACTTGATAGGTCTGCTCGGATGTATCAAAATCATATACTTCCCCATCTGTCAAACGACAGATAGAGAGACTGTAGTCTCCTTTGTAATCACTGGCATAGTCATGATAGACGGCATAGACTGGTTCCCCTTGGGCAAAAGCTTCTTTCACCGCTTCCTCTTGTTCCTGCCAGAGAGCCTGGATTTTTTCTATACAGTGCTCATCTTGAAAATTATTAGTACGAATACTAGCTAAAATGTTTAGAAACATCTTCTTCCCTCCTTTTGTTTTCATTATAACATTTCTCTAGAAAAGTCGCTTAGGTCAGACAAAACTAGTCTATCTCTCCTGACTCTTTTCTACCGCTGCGGTGACAAAAGCCGTATAAAGACCTTCAGGTCGATTCGGTCGGCTGGAAAGCTCTGGGTGATACTGACAGGCCACGAAGAATTTATTTTCTGGGATTTCCACTATTTCGACCAAGCGATTGTCTGGTGAAACTCCTGAAAATGTAAATCCGGCCGCCTCAAACTGCTCGCGAAAATCATTGTTAAACTCATAGCGATGACGGTGACGGCGCTGCACGACTTCTTGATAGTCGTAAGCCGCTGCTGCCTTAGAGCCAGGCTTAAGCTTAGAAGGATAGAGCCCCAGCCTCAGCGTTCCACCCAAGTCTTCGACATCAATCTGATCACGCATGAGATCAATAATCGGAAATGCTGTGTCTGGATTGAGCTCTGCTGAGTTGGCATCTGCCAGCCCTAGGACGTGACGGGCGAATTCGACACAGGTTAGCTGCATACCCAAGCAAATGCCCAGCATAGGCACATCCTGCTCACGCGCATAGCGGATTGCCTGAACCTTACCCTCAGTTCCTCTCTGACCAAAGCCACCCGGAACGATAATCCCATCCGCATTTCCAAGAAGCTCTGCGGCGTTTTCAGCCGTTACCTGATTCGCATCAATCCAGTCAATCTTAACTTCCGCATCATTGGCATAGCCGGCATGCTTGAGCGCTTCAACAACTGAAATATAGGCATCTGGCAACTCAACATACTTACCGACTAGAGCAATACGGACCTGCTTTTCCAGACTCATCACTTTCTCTACCATGGCTGACCATTCAGTCATATCCGCTGCCGGCACATCCAGCTTCAGATGATCACAGACGATTTGGTCCATCTTTTGCGCCTGCAAATTGAGAGGAATTTGGTAAAGATGCTCCACATCTAGCGACTCAATGACCGCCTCCGGCGCCACATCACAGAATTGAGCCAGCTTATTTTTGATATTTTGTCCAGCCGGCTTCTCTGTACGGATGACCAGCATATTAGGCTGAATCCCCAGACCGCGCAGCTCTTTGACAGAATGCTGAGTCGGCTTGGTCTTCATTTCGCCAGCCGCCTTGAGATAGGGCAGGAGGGTCGTATGGATATACATGACATTGTCTGCTCCGACGTCCGACTTCATCTGGCGCAAAGCTTCTAAAAAAGGAAGAGACTCGATGTCGCCCACTGTGCCACCGACCTCTGTGATAATCACATCCGAGTCCGTCGTCCGCGCTGCCCGCTTGATCTTGTCCTTGAGAGCATCCGTAATATGCGGAATGACTTGAACCGTCGCCCCCAGATACTCGCCTTTACGCTCCTTGCGTAGGACTTCGCTGTAGATTTTACCAGTGGTGACATTGGAGTATTTATTGAGATTGATGTCAATAAAACGCTCATAATGCCCCAGATCCAGATCCGTCTCGGCTCCATCATCTGTGACAAACACTTCCCCATGCTGGTAAGGGCTCATGGTACCGGGATCAATATTGATATAAGGGTCAAATTTCTGAATTGTAACCTTGAGACCGCGATTCTTCAAAAGCCGACCCAAGCTGGCTGCCACAATCCCTTTCCCGATAGAAGAAACCACACCGCCGGTGACAAAAATATATTTAGTTGACATACGTGCTCCTTTTCATAAAACTATTCATTCCAGCAACCACGTCGTTGCTGGAAACTTATCTAGAGGAGAATTTTCCATAATCTGTCTGAAAAAGAAAAATAGCTCCCTGAACACAGGAAGCTCTGACCTCTAAAAGAGGTGCCCGAACAGTATCATATCGCAAACCTAAAAAATTGTCAAATGATTTCATTTGGTTTTCATCCATTTTCACCAATACTGATGACATGTGTTTCGAATTCTACATCAGGCATGCACTCTGCTAAATCGTGTCGGATTCGTTCCAAGGCTTCCAGACGCATTTCGACAGAGGTATTGGCATTCCCCTGAATGATGAAAATGGCATCCTTGGTCTCTTCATCAAACTTATAATACTCACTGTCACGAACATCCAGCCAAGCCAAAATGCCTTTGGCATCCCGATAGACATAGTCCGTCTTGGCAACATGCTTCTCCTTGGACAAAATAGGCAGAAAAACATCTTCCTTTTGGCTTACAGTGAATTCTATCTGACCATCAATCTTATCAAAATCATGCCCACCAATAGCCAGTAGAGAATGCAGGGCTTCGACATTATAAATATCAATAATGCTATTAATATGAGGGAGCGAGCCTCGGTGCTGGATATTGCGAATCAGAGCAGGAACCGTCGGAGGATTTTTCTTGACACTGCGACCTACGCGCTGGAGTATTTCTATATAACCTTGAACCACTGGCGACTCAAGCACCTCATCCAAGTCGCAAGCCAGAGCCCAGTCTTCCATTCCCTTTTTCTTTTTTAGAAATGAGGGTGACAGTTCTGCATGAGGATTGACATTCTTGGCAATCCCGATAACGACACTCTTAATGCCTAAATCACCCAGACTCTTATCAATGACAAATTTCATAGCAGCATACCTCCATCTTTTCTTTGTTAAATTTTATTAGTATTCTACACCTTCCGAACTTATATTTCAAGGAATATTAAAAGAAACAAAGGATTTCGCCCCTTGTTTCTTTTGGTTGATTTATTCTTCCTCTTCGGTCTCCGTGTCTTCGTCAGAGTAGTCGTCATCTTCTTCGTTGAGTTCGACTTCTTCACCAAGATCATCCGGAGCGATTTCGTTGATTTCAGCATCATAAGCTTCCACTTCATTCTTCTCATCGTCTGGATTTTCCTCATCGTATGAGAGAGCTGGATCTGCTTCGTAGCCGTCCTCATCTTCTGGATCGTCATCGCTGTAGTCAATGGCATCCTCGTCGCCATCCATAAAGGCATTGACGCGTTTCTTCTTACGTTTCTTAGGTGCATCGTCCTCATCAGTCTCTTCCAAGGCGATGATCTCTTCATCCACTTCGTCGATGGCATACCATGAACGCAGACCCCATTTATTATCCCCCAGCGGAATAAAGCTGCCGTCTACATTGAGTTCTGTGTAGAATAAAGGCAGAGCATCACGAATCTCACTGTTTGATTTTCCCAGATAGTTTTGAATTTCATTGACCAGATCATTAAAATACATCTCATGGTCGCGGCCGCGGGCTTCCAAAATGGCACGCGCCACTTCAATCATAGAAAGCTCACTTTTTTCCTGTCCAGCAAATACTTCTAATTCCAAAGTTGATCTCCTTTAAGATTAAGTAAAGGCTTGTCGCCCTCTTGCAATTTTTCGCTACTTTCTATTGTACGATAAATTTCTATTTTCGTCAAAAGAAAATCCAGGAAAAATCACGGAACAAGTACAAAAAGAAACTAGTGCATCTGTACACTAGTTTCAAATAATCTCATTTTGAATGATGAAGCTTATTTCACTTTCGCAGTGCTAGTAATCAATTCAACAGCTTTCTTGATAGCAATGTCGTGTTTTAGCATATCTTCTGACAGCAATTGACGAACACGTTCTACTTCCATGTTGTAGTCTGAAGCCAATGAAGTTACTTCTGCTTCGATTTCTTCTGAGCTAGCTTCAAAACCTTCTGCCTTAGCAACTGCTTCTACGACAAGGTTTGTCTTAGTGCGTGACTCAGCATCTGCTTCGTATTGCTTGTGCAGATCTTCCTGAGTAGTTCCAGTGATTTGGAAGTACATGTCAGGTGAGATTCCTTGGCGTTGCATGTTGCCCAAGAATTCATTAACAGCGCGGTGTACTTCTTCGTGGACCATTTCAGCTGGCAAGTCAACGATTTCAGCGTTTGCTACTGCTTGATCAATAGCTGCTGCTTCTACCGCATCCTTATAAGCTGTTTCCTTAGCTTCTGACAATTCTTTGCGGTACTTTTCTTTCAGCTCGTCAAGAGTTTCAACTTCTTCGTCGATGTCTTTTGCAAGTTCGTCGTCCAATGCTGGAACTTCTTTTTCTTTAACTTCGTGAATAGTTGTCACAAACTTAGCTCCCTTGCCTGCCAAGTCTTCTGCTTGGTAGTCTTCTGGGAAGGTTACGACAACGTCCACTGTTTCACCTGCACTGTGGCCAACCAACTGCTCTTCAAATCCTGGGATGAATTGACCGCTACCCAGTCCAAGTGAGAAGTTATCGCCCTTGCCGCCGTCAAATTCAACTCCGTCAACAGATCCAACAAAGTCAATCACAACTGTATCACCGTCAGCTGCTGGACCTTCTTTAAGAACCAACTCAGCCAAGTTGTTACGCTCACGCTCAATGCGCTCATCTACTTCAGCGTCAGTCACTTCTTTAGTAGCTTCAACAGTTACTTCTAAGTCTTTGTAAGCACCCAGCTTAACTTCTGGCTTAGTGACTACTTCAGCTTTGATGACCCAGTCTTGACCTTTTTCCATAGACTCGACATCAAACTGAGGCTGAGCAACTACTTCGATACCTGCTTCTTTGACAGCCGCTTCGTATGCTTCTGGAAGAAGAGCGTTCAAAGCATCTTGGTAGAGGGCTTCTTCACCAAAACGTTGGTTGAAGATAGCACGTGGAAGGCGACCTTTACGGAAACCTGGTACAGCAATATCTTTTTTTACTGAGTTAAATACACGGTCCAAGGCTGGCTTGATTTTCTCTTGACTGATGCTAAAAGTCAAAAGACCGCGATTTGTTTCTTTGTTTTCAAATGATACAGACATTCTGTCATTTCTCCTTAAAATTTATTGAATACAACCCATTATAGCATAATTAGAGTTTTTTTCAAAATTATTTTTCCTTTTATCCCTTCCTAATCTTATCCTCTGTATAGGCCGCTCTAGCGCCGCCGATTAGCTTGGGACGGCTGGCTAAAGCTGTGACATGGGCAGCTCCCAATTCCTTGAGAATCGGTCGGATAGGAATCTGCACATGCTTGACATGCATGCCAATAGCAGTATCGCCAATATCCAGCCCCGCCTGAGCGACAATAAACTCTACCTCAACAGGATCCTTCATGTATTGGAAAGCCGCTAGCTGACCGCTGCCTCCAGCATGAAGAGTAGGCAGAACATTGACTATCTCCAAATCCTTCTTGTTCGACAAGGCTCTTTCAACTACGAGGGCGCGATTGAGATGCTCACATCCCTGAACTGCAAGAAAGATACCTTCCTCTTCTAAGATATCCAGTATGGTTTTGACAATGACTTGTCCAACTTCCAGACTGGAATTCTGACCGATATGGCCTCCGACAACCTCACTAGAAGATAGACCCAGAACAAAGACATCTCCCTCGACCAAGGCAGCCTTGTCCAAAACATCTAGAACAATCTGACGAGTTTCTGCTCCAATCTTAGCTAAGTCCATGTCTCACCTCGTTTATTTCACTGCAATCGTCTTTTTCAAACCCTCTGGGAAGGCTTTGTAGAGGGCAAAACCGACTGCTAAACCAAAAGCATTCTGCATAAAATTACTTAAGATTTCGGCTAGGGCAGCCCCGACACCATTCATAATACTACCAAAGAGGGCATAGCCACCGACCATAGCTACTGCAGCCAAGACCAGCCCAAGGTAGCGTTTCTTGCCCTCAAAGCCAGCAAAGAACCCCTGAAGTCCGTGGCAAATCAGACTGAAAATCATCCACTGAGGATAGCCAGCAATCATATCAATCAAAAAGCCTGAAAGGCCTCCGACAATAGCCGCTTCCTTGCGGCCAAAGTAGAAGGCTGTAAAATAAATCCCTGCATCCAGCAGTGTCAAAAAGCCTGTCGGAGTTGGGATTTTTAAAAAATTCCCCAAAACCACAGATAGAGCTGTGATGAAAGCTAAGATAACTAATTTTTTAACCTGATTATTTCTCATACTGAACTACCCCATATTGATCTGAGCGCTGAATCGCTCGGTAAACAAAATCTTTAGACAATTGAACTGCTGCAAGTGGAGACTTGCTTAGAAGCAGCTGACTGGCAATGCTGGAAGCAAATGTGCAGCCCGCTCCAGTATTGTTGCTGGCCAGCACTGGCGATTCCATGACCTCAAAATCTCGGCCGTCATAGTAAACATCCACCGCCCGCTCCTTGCTCAAGCGATTGCCGCCCTTTATCACTACATGCTTGGCTCCCAAATCATAGAGCTTCTTGGCTGCAGCCTGCATATCCTCCAGACTTTTGATTTCTTTTTGGGTCAATAGCTGAGCTTCTGCCAAATTTGGCGTGATGATGCTGACATGAGGGAAAAACTTGATGATTTCTTCTCTCAGTGCACTGACTTCCAAGTCATGATTTTCCTTGCAGACCAGAACAGGATCCAGCACTACTGGTATATCCCCATGCTGCTTGACAAAAGCCAAAGCCTGCTCTGCTATTTCCAGATTGGGTAAAAGCCCTATCTTAATAGCAGAAAAAGGAACATCCTTGAGACTGGATAACTGCTGGGCAAAAACCTCTTCCTCAACTGGGATGACCTCAAATCCCTTGTCAGTCATCGCCGTCAGGCAAGTCACAGCTACGAAACCATGCAGGCCATTGACCGTATAGGTAGCTAAATCGGCATGCAGTCCACCGCCGCTAAAAATATCATTGCCCGAAAGGGCTAAAATCAACTTATTCTTCATAACGAATCTCCTTTAAATAGAGACCGTTTGGACCGGCTGTTGGCCCTGCCAGATGACGGTCTTTCTCCGCTAAAATCTTCTGAATCTGCTCCACCGGCATGCGCTTGTTGCCAATCTTGAGCAAGGTACCGACCATATTGCGGATCTGCTTGTAAAGAAAGCCATTGCCCGAAAAAGTAAAGACCAGAAAATTACGCTCTGCATCAAAGCGGACCTTGGCCTCGGTAATGGTCCGAACCTTGTCTTCCACACTGGTCCCTGAAGCCGTAAAGCCTGTAAAATCATGCGTCCCCTCTAGCTGAGCAATCGCTTCTTCTATCAGACCCAGCTCCAAAGGATAGGGATAATGTGTGGCATAATGGCGCATCATAGGATTTTTGGGCCGGCCGATATCCACCAAAAATTCATAGGTCTTGCTATGCTTATTGTAGCGAGAGTGAAAATCATCTGACACTTGCTCCACACTGATAAAATCAATATCTTCCGGCGTCTGGGTATCCAAGGCAAAACGCAATTTCTCTTCATCCCGCTCTTCTGGTAAATCAAAATGCAGTACCTGGCCCAGGGCGTGAACACCGCTGTCAGTTCGGCCAGCTCCATGAATGACCACAGGCTGACCTTTATTGATACGGGTCAGGGTCTTTTCAATCTCTTCCTGAACGCTTCTGGCATGGGGCTGTCGCTGAAAGCCAGCAAAGCCATAGCCATCATAGGAAATAATCGCTTTATAACGTGTCATGTGTTTATTTTAGCAGGAAAAAAAGCCCCCAGCAAGCCCTAAAAGCAGGAACTGTCCGGGGACAGATTTTTTGAAAAATATTGTATAAGAAATAGGGATAATCCGCACTTTGACTTGCCATTATACAACAAAACAACCCATCTGAATCAGACTGTCAGTGATAACACAAACAGAGCTAATTCAAATGGGTTATTGATTACATATTGCTAAAGGTCATTATTTGCAGTTACACATGCAGCAAATCTAACACTTTTTCTTAGGAACCCCAAATGGAGTTTTCATCCATAAAGCTGTTGGTGTTCTTCAGCAGCTGCGTAAAGACAGCATACTTGAAGTCCTTGGTTGCCCGTTCATCGACACGAGACTTCTTCAGATCCTTGTCAACAGCTTCTGCAAAGCCAGCTTTCAGCTCTTCATAAGTGTGATAGACTTTTCCGTTGACAGTCACTGGCTTAATACCTGAGGTTTGTGCTTTATCCACAACTTTTCTGAAGTAAGCTTTCTTGAAGGCTTCCATAGTTTCAAATTCACCTCCAGAAATTTGCTTGATGATAAAGTTATCGCTCAAACCAGTCACACCTTGCTCATTGGCTGTCTTACGGTGTTTATTGGAAGCATAGCTTACGAAGCCTTTTTCATAGCCATAGTAACCCCAGATTCTGAAGGTATTATGCTTGAACATCAAGGCACCTGGCGCTCCAGTATTGTTTTGGCCGCCACCATAGATACCTGTCATAAAGTCGATCGCAATGTAACTAGAGTCGTAATCAGCAGGATTATAAGTTCGATTGTCAACCGCACGGTTAGACAGCAAGCCTTGGTCAACCAAGTCCTCTACAGAAGAGACTGACATGGCCGCTTTCTCCTCTGCTGTCAACTCTCTCACGACATCATATTGAGTTCGAGCATCTACAACCTTTGGCTCAACCTTCTTGAACCATTTAGCCACAGCTGCATTTCCTCTATCCACAACCGCTTGACCTTCAAGGTAATCCAGCAGCATGAGAGTATCATTATAGCCCTTCATGTAATGGTCGATGTCTGCTCGGTTCTTGAAGAGACTTGGCGAGCTATTGAAAATGAGACTACCATTATTTGGACGATCAAAGGCCATATTGAGACCCAGAGCACCCCAGCCCGGCTGATCAGGAACAGGTGATTGGAGCATCCCTTGAGCATAGCCTTCTGGTCCGATCCCTTGTCGTCTGCCATGTCCGCCCAGATAAATATCTCTGTCATTGACGTGGGTGAGTTCGTGCGTGAAGACGGACACACCGTATTCTGTCAAGAGATCAAAGGCCTCGAAGTTCACACGGATTGAACCAGCAGCGTGGGCACCATAGCCATTTGACTTGTACCAGCCACCAGCTCTGCCACCAACTAGG
Organism: Streptococcus sp. CCH8-C6; assembly: GCF_001557225.1. Classification (NCBI taxonomy): domain Bacteria; kingdom Bacillati; phylum Bacillota; class Bacilli; order Lactobacillales; family Streptococcaceae; genus Streptococcus; species Streptococcus sp. CCH8-C6. The sequence continues at coordinate 33,510 of NZ_LSJN01000064.1, read as the reverse complement.
TTAAAGAACTCGCGGGATGGTGCATAAGGATTGCCCTTATTATCATTTCCGTTGACATCAATCCAGCCACGTCCTTCTACATCAAAACCATCCCATACAGCCGTTACATTTTGCTTGACCATTCTGGACTTGATATCATCTGAGAGCAGTTTGTACCAAGTGTCTACGTGATTTCGATGCTGGGTCGCTACTTCCTTGATGCGCGCATTAAATCGTTCATCAGACCATGACCGGCGCTTGTCTCTGTTGACAAAGGCCATCGTGCTATAGTTTGACAGAATAGCTAAGCGCGTATTTTTCAAGGTTAGCAGCGGAAGGATATAGTTGCTGAAATATTCAGAGTTGAGGTTATCAAAGACGCGATACTTAGCAGACTTGATCTCCTCGACTTCTGACTGGCGTTCTTCAAACTGAATAAATCCTCGAGTTGCATCCTTGAACCAAGAATCCATGTCCGCAAAGTCAGTCAGCAGACGACGATTGTAATCCAAGTAAGCCACCAAATCACTAGACTTGGACTCAGCCTTCAACTGACGTGCAAACATATTGACATTGTCTGCCCCTTTCAGTTGATTTTCTGTCGAACGACCAATCTTAATCAAGCGATCCAGCAATGGTACTTTTTCACCATAGAAGTCAGGTTTGAAGAGCACCAGCTCCTTGAGGTTGTAGTCGCCAAACTTGAGATCGTAATAACGGTTGAGATAGGTCAGACCGAGCATGATAGCCGTCTTATTCTCTTCGATTTTAGCTTTCAGAGCTTCGTTGGCTGCTGGATTGTCAGCATGGAATCTTGTCCATTCATTGGCCAGGAGCTTACCAAGCATATCCTGCAAGTTGGCTTTCACCTCAGCCAGAGATTCATCCAAGAAGAGACGCTTCACTTTGTTGACCTTGTCATTATCATTAGGCAGACCAACAGAACGATAAACTTCATCACTGTACAGGTCAAAGCTCTTCAAGCTCTCAGTCAGCTGAGCCAGTATGTCTTCTTTGACCGCCGTTGAGTGATTTGGAGTATAGATTGTACCAAGTTCTGCGATTTGATATTCTGGCAGAGTCGTCTGTTCAAATCGCGCTTGATTTTGAAGATTGAAGATGGTCTTGCTTCCGTCTGCAAAATGGACTAAGATCTTATCTGCATCCGTTCCGCCAGCAACAAACTGATTGCCCTTCAGGGCTTGAACTGCTAGAACTTTCTTAGTCAACAGGTCTCCTGCTTTACCAGCATCCACCAGCTTATTGGCCTCATGAATCAAGAACTCTTGGTTGTAGAAAGGCATAAAGCGCTCGAGGTTCTGATAAAGCTGTTCATTTTCTGCCTTGTAACCTGGCTTATCTTGATAAGTACTTGTTCTCAGGATAGCAGCATTTAGCTTCTCAGTTGTTACTTCATTTGCGCTGGTTTGCTCAAGAGCCGTAATCTGATAGCTCTTGACTTTTTGCTCAGCTTCTGCTTCTGTCAAGCGACGGAACTTAGCATCTTTACCTGTCTTGGTTCCAGAGCTTTGTCCCTGAACACCAAAGAGGTTTTGGAGTTTTTGTCCCATCCAAGCATCGGTAATCTCATTATCTGAGCTAAAGAGCTCTTTACCGTTCACTACCGTTGCATAGCTGACAGTGTCATTGATGGTTCCATACGGCCAAATGGAAGCAGCGATACCAGCTGAATTTCTTGAGCCCGCATCCTCTAACTTACCTTTGGCAACTGATTGCATCAATCTGCCCCAGTTACCCCAGCCTGAACCTGAATAGTCAGTGAAGTTTTGAGCGACCAGCATACCTGCATTTTGACCACTTTTGACCCAAATATCGGCTTCGACATAAGCGCGTTTCACCAAGGACATAGCATTAGTTCCCGCGATACCGGCTGTAACAGAGTTTCCACCCTTGGACTTAATACGACCCTTAAAGGAGACATTTTCAACGCGAGATTGGCCTTCTATATTGTTAACCAGACCGGCAATATGGTCTCTTCCTTCCAAGTATCCTTGGACATTGACATTTTCGATTACTCCTTTATTCTTCAAGCGAGCAGCAATTGTGGCAATTGTATCGCCCGCTTGCGAATCTGGATAAACCATATTGACTCGCTTAAAGTCAATATCCTTGACCGTTCCGCCAGTAATCGTATCAAATAGAGGATGCGCCAAGTCTAAAATTGCATGGCGTTCGCCATTTTGACCACCAATCAGATGACCTTTGAACTCACCTGGCAAGTAAGACTTGCTGTTAGCAGGTTTGTCAATCAGCTTGGCACTGATACTTCGGCCCAGAATAAAGGTTCCAGAAGGATCTTCCTTGATGCCGTCCAAAAGGTCTTGGAAGTCATAGTAGACATTTCCTTCACGTTTCTTGGCCTTTTCCAGATAAAAATCAAAGCTGTTTTGAAGACCGGTTGCGCTTCTTTGCAGCAAGTCTGGCAGCTGAGCCTGGATTTTAAAGACAGGCTGGTTATCAACGACCACTTCCTCGATAGAGGTAACCGGCAGGACAGTGTCCTTAAATTGGTCTGATGTAAAGTGCAGGTAATATTGGTCCAGATTTGCTGGTTTTTCAGCCAAAGTAGGCATCAATTTTGTCTGACCATTCTCAACCTTCATCAAGGAGACATTAGTGATGGACTTGAGCTCCACCTTCTTCAGGTCAAGCTGGACTGTCTCTTGAGCTAATTCCTGACTTTCAGAACCATTTCCTAAGTCATAGGACAGAGTCGTCTCAATCTTATACGGTGTATAGTAGTCCAAACTACTGAAGCTAGCAGTCAACTGGCCGGCCGTCAAATTCTGCTCTGCTATCAGCTGCCCATCTTTCTTCAGACGAACTTGAGCACTACTAAAGGCTTGATCTCTGTCCGTCAGCTGGTATTGAATCTGAACTGATTTCTGCAATTCATCCTTCTTAACCGCTGAAACAGTCAGATTTGGTGCTGCTTTAAGGGCCAATAAGTCGGCCAAAGCCTGCTTGAGTTGGTTAACACCCGCATCTACTTCATCTTGACTTGACGAAGTTTGATAAACCGTCGTAGCCATATTCTTAATTGCTTGTAGCTGCTGATAGGATTGGTTGGTGTAAACTGCTGGATCCACAGCTGCTGCTAAAGCCAGCTGCTTGCTCAATTCTTCTTTATTGATTCGAGCCTTGCTACCCCGAGTGACCACTGTATCAACTGCTTCATGCAAGATTCTTTCAGTTGTTTGTGGCTCCGATATGCGATTACCATCTAAGGTTTCATAGCTGGTTACAATTTCTTTTTGTCCTGGAGTTCCATCAACAGTGGTCTCTTCATCAAGATACTGGCTATCATCTGTCTTGTTGACAACTTGAGGCTCAATCGTTTCCAACTTGATGTCTGTATGCAGACTAGGTTGTTCTGGCTGAACTGTCGACTCGCCGTTAACGCCGCCAGTGTATTCTGGGAGGCCTGACTGGACCGGAGCTGGGTCACTAACTGTAGCTACTGGAGCATCATAGACTGGATTGTCTGCTTGAACTACTGACTCGCCGTTAACGCCGCCAGTGTACTCTGGCAAAGCTGGCTCAACTGGGGCTATGTCACCAACTGTACCAATTGGCGCATCATAGACTGGATTGTCCGCTTGAACTGTCGATTCGCCGTTAACACCACCAGTATATTCTGGTAGAGTTGGCTCGACTGGAGCTGTATCTCCTGCTATGCCTACTGGGGCAGTGTAGTCTGGATTCTCCACTTGAACTAGTGATTCACCATTAACACTGCCCGTGTATTCTGGGAGGGCCGGCTCAACCGGGGCTGTATCTCCTGCCGTGCCTTCCGAAATTGTATAGCTAGGATTGTCCGCTTGAACTAGCGATTCGCCATTAACGCCGCCCGTGTACTCTGGCAAAGCTGGCTCTTGTAAGCTTTCCCCTTTTGCCGTCTCTATAGTTGGATTGGATGGCTGAGGAGCTGGAAGCTTCCCTGACTGTCCTGAATCATTTGCAGCAGGGTTCAGCTGATACAGCAACCCTGCCTGAGCAGCTCGATCAATAGAATCAGAATCCTCTTTTGCAGCTTCTGATAATTCTGCTTGTCCTCGAGCTTCTTGGCCAGCTGATAAGGAGGCCGGCTTGGTTCCTGTCAAAGCCAGCAAATCAGAAGCGGTAAAGTAACCGATATAGTTATAGCCAGCAATGGTCACATCCGCTTCAGAAACTGTTGACGAAACCGCAACTTGACGGTTATATGAAAGCAATGCCCGATTTTCTAGCGCAAACGCTTGAGGAGACTGTAATACAGTCTGTCCCAAGCTGCCTAGCAAAAGCACTCCTAGTAATTTGCCAGATTTCTTTCGTGAGAATACCAAGACAGCCAAAATAGCCGTTCCCGCAAATAAGCCGAGAAGCGGCTGTCCATTATTTCCTGTACGCGGCAAGACAGTTTGCCCATCTTGCTTCCGATAAATCAGGTAATAGTTTTCCCCCGTTTGCAGATTTTCAGGCAGACCTTTCTTAATCAGCCCTTTTTCCTGATCTGTTAGCTCTTGCTCTTCAACATAAGTATAGTGAGCAGTCGCACCGCCTCCTACTTCATCCGCAGCAACTGTCGAACTGGACAAAGAGCTCCCAAAAATCAGAGCTGCAATGGCAACTGAGCCCACACCGACAGACAATTTGCGAATCGAATATTTCTGAATTCGCTCCTGCACTTTTTTAAAACTTTTCACTTTATAAATCCCCTTTTTCCTAAAATGTATAAAGCTAATCTCCCTATATCTTCTTAGCCAACTCCCCAGTAGACCAAAAAGATACGTTTATACACTTAGTATTATCATATATCTTTTAGGAAATTTTTACAATAGATTTTGCTTAAAAAAATCATTTATTTTTGTAAAAGAAGAGATTAAAAAATCGCTTCACCTTTTCTAGCGAATTTATTTTAAAGAAAAGGCGTTTAGACGAACTGGCTTCTTCAGCTAAATTATGTTTTTTATCCGAGTAAACATAAAAAGAACAGCTTTTGGCTGCTCCTTTTTATCTGATTACAAATCTTCCAAAGCGTCTTTCATTTTGTCGAAGAAACCTTTTTTCTTAGGATTGACCGAGATATTACCTGCTTCCGCAAATTCTTTGAGGGCTGCTTTTTGACGATCGTTGAGGCCAGTCGGTGTCACAACATTGACAGTAACATACTGGTCACCCATGCTTCCACCACGCAGACTCGGTGCTCCCTTACCACGCAGACGGAAACGCTTGCCAGTCTGTGTTCCTTCTGGTATATTCAGCTCGACATCCCCGTGAACAGTTGGAATGTCCACGCTGTCACCAAGAGCTGCTTGGACAAAGTTGAGATTGAGCTTGTAGTAAATGGTAGAGCCATCGCGCTCAAACTTGTCACTCGGCTCAACTTGGACCACGACATAAAGGTCACCATAAGGACCGCCATTAAAGCCTGCTTCACCTTGACCAGACAGACGGACCTGCTGACCAGTTTCCACACCAGCAGGGATTTTGACCTTGACGCTGTGAGCCTGTTTTTCATGCCCCGTTCCATGACAGGTTTCACAAGGACTTTTGATTTCTTTCCCTCGGCCGTGACAGACATCACAGGTCACTTGCCGACGCATCATGCCAAGCGGTGTCTGGGTATCAACATTGATGACACCTGAGCCATGACAGCGGCCACAGGTAACAGGACTAGTCCCTGGCTTGGCACCAGACCCAGCACAGGTATGACAGGTCGCTTCGCGGTTATACTTTATTTCCTTCTCAGCTCCAAAAATGGCTTCCTCAAAGCGAAGATTTACACGATACTGAAGATCGTCCCCTTGGCGCGGAGCATTAGGATTACGTGAAGCACCGCCACCAAAGAAGCTAGAGAAGATATCTTCGAAGCCACCGAAGCCGGAGCCATCAAAGCCACCGAAGCCGCCTGCACCACCGCCAAAGCCACCATTAGCTCCCGCTGCGCCGTATTGATCATAGGCTGCCCGCTTTTGCTCGTCGCTCAGCGTTTCATAAGCCTCTTGGACTTCTTTGTATTTGTCCTCCGCCCCAGCTTCCTTATTAATATCGGGGTGATACTTTTTAGATAATTTCCGATAGGCTCTCTTGATCTCATCCTGAGAAGCATTCTTAGAGACACCTAGACGGTCATAATATTCTGTATTGTTCATGTAAGATACCAAGACCGTAAAATTCGACTGAAAAATAGGAAATCAGGCGACGGAGCGATGCTCCAAGGCTGATTTCTATTTTTTCCAAGAATTTAGGTCGGGTTCAGTTCCTTTCTTTTATATTGAGTCAGAATTCTTGGAACCCGTGTTCAGTTGCGAACACCTATGTTCCTTTCTTTAAATTTTAGAAAATATTGATCAGGGGGTATTTTCAAATTCATGCATCATTTCAGCAAAGTCTTCTTCTGATAAAGTGAATATCAAGTCCTCTTCCGAATACTGATTCCGTTCTTTAAAATAGTTGTCAGCATTATCTACCAAACCTAGACTAAGAAGCACTTTTCTTGCAAACGCTTGATGTGCAAAGCCAACAGCTGTAATGATGTTATTATCTTGCAGAACAGCTTGAGCTTTGAAATTTTCACGCGGAAGAAATTCAAAATAGTCAAAAAAGTTTTGCCAAATCCCACCAGTAAATTTAGTATCCTTCAATAAACCTGCTTTCGCCAATAAAATGGGAGCTGAGGAAATAGCTGCAATTAAAACTTCTTGCTGCTTCAAACTTCTTAGGAAAGAAATCAATTTTTCATCATGCAGAGCAGGAGCAATGTTTATCATTCCTGACAAAATAACACAAGAATAGTCTTCGATAACTACTTCATCCAGTGTTCTAGTAGGTTGACAGGGAAGTCCATCTTCTGATGTTATAACATTTCTATCTGAACCAGCATAATCAACCTCAACACCAAAAGATAGAGCTAAAGTACTGGTCAGACTAACTACTTCACAAAGTGAAAAATTAGGATAAATTAAACAGAGCACTTTCTTCATAAGCGTCACCCTCTAGTTTAGCGAAAAACAGAGGCTGGGCTGCAACCTCTGGATTTCTTCCTATCATTACGACGTGAAATTTTCAAAACAATATTTTTCGAAAAATTTTTGACGCGGTAGCTGATTGGATTTTAGGTTCGTCTTTCAGACTCCCAAAAATCCTAATCATCCTCGCGGGGGTTCGACTACGAACTAAAAACTTTCAATTTTTAGTTCTGTCTCACCGCCTATTTCTCCGTAAACTCTCCGTCTACGACATCGTCGTCTGCTTTAGTTGAGCCCGCGTTTTCAGCTCCTTCTGCTCCTGCTTGGGCTTGTTGAGCTGCAGCAGCTTGCTCATAGAGTTTCACTGCCAGTGCTTGAGCTTTTTCGTTAAGAGCTTCCAATTTAGCTTTCATGTCGTCCAAGTTATTATCTTCTTGCGCTTTCTTAAGTTCATCAAGAGCAGCTTGGGCAGCGTCACGCTCTGCGTCGAAGCCTTTGCCTTCAGTTTCCTTGATAGTCTTTTCAGTCGCAAAGATAGCTTGGTCAACTTCGTTACGAAGGTCAACTTCTTCCTTACGTTTCTTATCTGCTTCAGCATTCGCTTCTGCATCCTTCATCATGCGGTCGATTTCTTCGTCAGTCAAGCCGCTGTTAGATTGGATGACAATGTGTTGTTCTTTTTGAGTTCCAAGGTCTTTAGCCTTAACAGATACGATACCGTTCTTGTCGATGTCAAATGTTACTTCGATTTGAGGGATTCCACGAGGAGCAGCTGGAATATCTGTCAATTGGAAACGTCCCAGAGTCTTGTTATCTGCTGCCATTGGGCGTTCACCTTGAAGAACATGGATATCAACAGCTGGTTGGTTGTCCGCTGCAGTTGAGAAGACTTGTGATTTAGAAGTTGGAATCGTTGTGTTGCGGTCAATCAGCTTAGTGAAGACACCACCCATTGTTTCGATACCAAGTGACAATGGTGTTACGTCAAGAAGGACAACGTCTTTAACATCACCAGTGATAACACCACCTTGGATAGCAGCACCCATAGCAACTACTTCGTCAGGGTTCACTGATTTGTTTGGTTCCTTACCAGTTTCAGCCTTAACAGCTTCTACAACAGCCGGTATACGAGTTGAACCACCAACCAAGATTACTTCGTCGATTTCTGACAAGCTCAAGCCTGCGTCAGAAAGAGCACGGCGAACTGGTTCTTTAGTGCGCTCTACCAAATCACGAGTCAAATCGTCGAATTTAGCACGAGTCAGAGTCATTTCCAAGTGGAGAGGTCCAGCGTCGCCAGCTGTGATAAACGGCAAGCTGATTTGAGTAGAAGTCACACCTGAAAGGTCTTTCTTAGCTTTTTCAGCTGCATCTTTCAAACGTTGAAGCGCCATCTTGTCATTTGACAAGTCGATGCCATTTTCTTTCTTGAACTCAGCTACCATGTGATCGATAATCTTTTGGTCAAAGTCATCACCACCGAGTTTGTTGTCACCAGCAGTTGCCAATACATCAAAGACACCATCACCCAACTCAAGGATTGAAACGTCAAAGGTACCACCACCCAAGTCAAAGACCAAAATCTTTTCTTCTTTATCTTGTTTGTCAAGACCGTAAGCAAGGGCTGCTGCAGTTGGTTCGTTGACGATACGTTCTACTTCAAGACCAGCGATTTTACCAGCGTCTTTAGTCGCTTGACGTTGTGCGTCGTTAAAGTAAGCTGGAACTGTGATAACCGCTTTGCTTACTTTTTCACCAAGGTATTCTTCTGCATAGCCTTTCAAGTATTGCAGAATCATAGCTGAGATCTCTTGCGGAGTGTATTCTTTGCCATTGGCAGCTACTTTTTCAGATGTTCCCATTTTTGATTTAATAGAAATGATTGTATCTGGATTTGTTACTGCTTGACGTTTTGCCGCATCACCAACGATGATTTCACCATTTTTGAATGACACTACAGATGGTGTTGTACGATTTCCTTCTGGATTTGCAATGATTTTGCTTTCAGTTCCTTCAAGAACTGCCACTGCTGAGTTTGTTGTACCTAAGTCAATACCGATAATTTTAGACATATTTTTACCTCTTTTTACTTTAATTTTATTTTTGATACTTTTCTTTGGTTCGCTTCGCTCGTAAGAAGCAAAGCTGAACAATTTTTTATCTTTCTTTCATAGTTTATTGTCGTTTCGGACAAGTCTTACGCAGCAACTGATTGGCAGTTCACTTCGCAAATATTAGTGACTCGCCTAGTTGTAAACTACGACCATAGCCGGTCTTAGGATACGGTCATGAAGTTTGTAGCCTTTTTGGAAGACCTGCGCGATAGTGTCAACTGGGTGCTCATCGTCAGCTGGAACAGTTTGAATAGCCATGTGATAGTTATGATCAAAAGCTCCGTCAGCTGGGATTTCTTCGATGCCCTCTTCTTTGAGAGCATGAATCAAGCTTTCCTGCACCATTTCCAGTCCTTTTTTGACATCATCTGTCAGCCCTTCAACGGCAAGCGCGCGCTCCAGATTATCTATCGAAGGCAAGATAGCTTTTGCCAGGTCCTGGCTGCGGTACCTCTGCAGCTGTTGGCGTTCTTCATTTGCTCGGCGCTGGATATTCTGCATTTCTGCATGAGCGCGGAGATATTTGTTTTCAAAATCTTCTGCCCGCTCATTAGCTAGTTCTAATTCTGATTTTTCAGGGCTTGCTGATTCAGCTTGCTCAGCTGTTTCTACAGCTTCCTCTTTTACTTCCACATCTTCTGGATGTTCTTCTTGTTTATGTTTTGCCACAAGGCACCTCCTTTTTAGGAATATTTATACTATATTTAGTGGACTTCGTAGTGATTGCTGCTAAGGTAACGATAGAAGTCGGTCAGTTTCATGGTCAGCACTCGGTTGACGACATTCATCTGACTGATCAGCCGTTGATAGTCAAGATTGACCGGACCGACAACTGCCAGAACTCCAAATCCTCGATAAGGAATCAGGAATTTGCTGGAAATCAGTGTCAAATCAGCCAAACAGCTTTCTCTACTGTCTGCCACACGTACGCTTTGCATCTGATCCTCAGCCAAGCTGTCGCGAATCTCAAAAGCTACTTTCTGTGGGTCATCAAAAAACTGATAAGCCGTCAGGTCTGAAAATTCCAAGAGCTGAACCTTGCCAGACAGAATCACATTTTCCTTGAAAATATCACCAAAGATATGCTCAAAGAGTTGAATGACATTGTCCGTCGTGGTGAAATAGCGCTGGATAATCTGCGGAATTTCCGTCCGAATCTTGTAATGGATGTCCAGCACTGTCTGTCCCAAGAACCGTTCCCTTACTAGGCCTTTAAGCCTATCCAGGTCTTCTTTTAAGAAGTTGCGCGGAATCATAAACTGACTAGTGATGGTATTGGACTCATCCAAGGTGAAGACTGCCAGAGCCGTGTGCTGACTGAGCACAACAATATCAAAAGCTGTCAAACGCTGCCGACTGGGTTCTACATCCAGTGCAACAACCGTGCATCCACTGAGCTTGGTTAAAAGGTCCGCTGCCTGTTGAAGAATGTCCTCCAAGTTGAAAAACTCATGGTCAAAGGCTTTGATAACCTCATAAAGTTCATTCTCAGCGAGACGATCAAAGAACAGAGAATGCTTGACAAAGTACTGAAAACCAGCCACGCTCGGCTTACGGCCGCTGGACGTATGCGCCTTTTCCAGAAGTCCCTGCTTTTCCAAAGCCGCCATATCGTTTCGGATGGTGGCACTACTAGAATTGATAGAATCCTGCAGGGCTTTGGAGCCGACCGGCTCGTGAGTCTTGGTAAAGATATCAATAATCAAATTCAAAATCTCATTTTGACGCTCCGTGACCACGGCATCACCTCCAATCAAGATTCTGCTGTTGATTAGCACTCAACCATCTCGAGTGCTAACTCATGATTCTATTATACACTCTTCTACTCCAAAGTCAAGACAAAAACTCAAAAAATTAGCACTCTTTTTACAAGAGTGCTAAAAATCAGTCTAGCGACCTAGATTAGTCGTCCAAGATTTGCAAACGGCGCATCAAATAGAAAGAAATTCCTACAAAAAGAAGCAGCCAAACTAGCAGAGCCAAAAATTCTCCGCTCCATAAATGGAAATGAGACCAATCTTTCATATAGCTAGTAAATAGGCCCATAAAGCTATAACGCAGCACCTTAAATAAATCCTCGCTCATATTTGAAAACATAGGAATAAATGCCGCCAAGAGCATGGCTGGGACACTAAGAGATTGTGCCATGACCTGATTTTTACAAAACAGACCAACCATTAAAAAGAAGAAAATTAAGACCAGCATGGTCAATAAGAGAACCAAACTATAGCTGAACAGATGATTAGAAAGCTTAGCTCCTACCAAAATTGGGGTAATGACGATATAAAAAATCCCAATAATTGCTGGCCAGATTAAAGCAGAGAGAATGTATTGACCAGCTGTCACACCAGCCAAGCGCAAACTTTGCAAATTACGTTTTTCTCTTTCCTCAGCTAGGATGATAATAATAGGTGTTCCAACAGACATGGCTAGAGAGAAAGGCAGAGAGATCGTAAGCAACATAGTAGCTAGTTTATCCGCTCCAATTTCCTTACCAGCTCCATTCAAAGAAAAAATAAATTTATAGAGAAAAATAAGGAAAATCGGCATGAAAACCTGCAATAGAATACTTTTATTAGCTAGTGTCACTTGACCTCTTAGCCAAATCATACCTTTTAATTTATTAGACATTTAAGGTACCTCCTGTCAAAGTGATGAAAACATCTTCCAAAGTTGGTTCGCAGGAATGAATACTGATAACATTGGACAAATCCAAACCACCTTGCAGTTCATCAAAGGTAACTGTCTTCGTCGTCAAATCTTCATATTCTAAACGAACCCTCTTATCTGTATTATACTTTTGGATTATCTCATGCGGACTGCCTACTTCGACTAGTTTTCCTTTACTTAGCAAGGCCAAGCGATCACACAAGAGGGTAGCTTCCTGCATATCATGAGTCGTCAGAAAAATAGTTGTCCCCTGAGCTTTTAGTTCCAGCAGTAGTTCATGAATGGTGCGAGAGGTTGACGGATCCAAACCACTGGTTGGCTCATCCAAAAAGAGCAATTTGGGCTGATTAATCAGGGCTCGAACCAGTAGCATCCGTTGTTTCATACCAGTAGATAATTTTTCAGCCACCTTGTTGCGACTATCATAAAGCCCCACTTTTCGGAGGAGTTCATCGACTTCTGCCATCTTAACCCCAAATAGCATGGCATAGGCTTTGAGATTCTTATAAAGTGACATCTTTTCATAAAAACCACTGCCATCGCTGACAATCCCTATCTGCTCCAGCACTTCTGCCTTCAAATCCTCAACCGGTGCAGACAGCACATGAGCTGTCCCAGCATCTGCAGACAACTGTCCAGTCAAAATATTGATAGTCGTGGTTTTACCAGATCCAGAAGGCCCTAGGAAGCCAAAGATTTCTCCCTCTCGGATGGAAAAATCGATTCCTGCCAAGGCTTCTTGTTCCTTGAACTTCTTTTTCAAGCCTTGCACTTCAATAATGGTCTTTTTCATTGTTTTTCCTCGCTTTCATAACCATATTTACCAAAACCGCAATCAGTCTTTCAGTTCCTGCCTCATTTTCCAAAAACGCAAGGCAATATGGACCAGTTGACAGAACAGAATGAGCAATATAAGACAGTCTATTGCTAAGATTGATTTGAATAATAGACTTGCTTTCAAACTTTTCTGGGAAATATCTAGGATGAGATAGGTAGTGACACACAAAACCATGATGGCTGGTAAAAACCGCCATACAAGCAAACGCTTGACCATTTCTAGCTTAGACCATGCGTCATTATAGATTTCAAGATCACTGTCTGCATCAATCTGAGAAACCGGCTTGCGGAAATAAGAAAATTGATTAAAGTTTGTAATATGCTCCCAGCCACAATCCTCAAATAGTTGATAATAGGATTCTTGCTCCGCCTTCTTTATGGGGCGAAAATCTAATTGATAGGCCACTTCCTGAGGCGGACAGGCTTCAAAAGTATAGCGAACTGCAACAAGAAAGGGAGAATAACTTACTTTTTTCAATTTCCAGCCTTCGCTATGCATTTTTTTAAAATAAGCTGCTTCTCTGTCATAGTCTGCAATGGTAAAGATTTTATAGACAATTTTCTTTTCCATCAAACTTCCTCCTTACTATTGCGGTAAAGGCGCTCAATCCGCTGGATTTCCAACTCTAAAATCTGGCTTCCAAGCTCCGTGATAGAATAGAGTTTTCTCTTTTCTTCCTCACGAACAAAGGCAATCAGACCATCTTTTTCCATCTTTGCCAAAGTCCCGTACATGGTTCCCGGGCTAATAGATAGCTGTCCTTCTGTCAGCTCCTTGACTTTTTGAGTAATACTGTAACCATGCCTCTCTTTCTGAAGACAGAAGAGGATATAAAAACCTGTCTCTGTCATTGGCACATAGACTCTCCTAAGCTTTTCTGTCAATCCACTCATCTTTTCATCTCACTTTCACCTCGATATATCGAACCTTGATATAAAAATTATATCGCAGTCCGATATAGTTGTCAAGGATTTATAAATATTTTTACAGAAAGTGATTCATTTTTATCTTTCCATACTTGCAGCTAAAGCTGCTTTAAGTCAGAAGCATAAGAGATTAGAGACCTGCATCCTGATAAATCAGCATAAAAAAAGCCAGGAACACCTGACTTACTTGTTTATTTTCCCGCCGCCTTGAGTAGGGCGATATATTCTTCCAGAACCAGATTGTGCTTCTGCATATACTGGGCATTCTCCACACCGACATAGCGGTAATGCCAGTTCTCAAAATCAACTCCAGTAATGTCACTCTTGCCATCTGGATAGCGAAGGACAAAGCCATACTGCGGAGCTAGTTGGGCAATTTTGGCTGCCAATTCATCCCCCTGGCCTTCTGGAGCGCTCATATCAATAGCCAAGCCCGTTTGATGCTCGCTGGCTCCTGGAAGCTGCACCTGCTTCAGCACGATGCTGACTGCTTCTTCATTTGACAAGCCTTTGGCAACTTCCCCAGCAACTTTTTCGTTATAGAGTTCCTCCTGCTCAGCTCGGCTGCGATAGCCAGAGATTAAAGTTTCTTCAGGAGCTATCGCCTGGGCTGCTGCTAGGAATTGCCGAGTATTTTCAGCAATACGGCTGTCGACCTGCACCTCTCCAATCTGAGTCAGATCAGGTGTTTTTTCTTCTTGCTGGTTGTCTCGATTGACCAAAATCAAATTCCAGTCAGTAGAAGAAACCTTGGGCAAATCAGACTGCGAGCTCTCTGAGCCAGAAGAGCCTTTCGTAGCAGAACTGCTAGACGAACCCGAAAACTGAATCTTTGCAAGCAGATCTTGTAACAAGGACGGACGGAAATAAATCGCCGTTCCTCCAGCTGCCAGACACAAGATGATTAACAACAAAAGCGTTAACCCAATCTTCTTAGACTTCGATTTTCTCTTTTCTTTGCGATGTTTAGCGCGCTTCAACTTCTTCCTCCATTACTTTGGCACCGGCCTCTCGATAAGACATGTCTCCGACGCAAGCTACTGTGAATTTACCGTCTTCATAGTCTACAACCGTCACACTGCCATTGTCCAAACCATGAGGCCGAGTTCGATTGATTAGATAGACAAAGGTTCCGATGGTCATGCCGTGGCTGACTACAAGGGCATTCCCACCGCCAGCAGCTTCCAGCTCCTCAGCTATGGCTGAAAAGCCTTCCCAAATTCGGCCGCTGAGCTTTTCCCAGTTTTCTGCCCAGCCTGCTGTATCGACTTCTACAAGGCCTTCTGCCAACTCAGCATAGCTGAGCTGATGAACGTGCTCAATATTGAAAACCCGGGGCATCACACCCATAAAGAGTTCCCCATCATAACCACCATCAAAACTGCCAAAGCACCATTCGCGAATCCGTTTGTCAAAGGTATAAGGAATCTGACCAGTCAGATCCAGCTCCTCCAGAATAATGCCCATGGTCTGAATAGTCCGGCCGCTGTCGCTGGAACGGGCCAATTTGAAATCAAGCCCAGCTTCTCTCAAGCCAATGCCCAACTCATGAATGCCACGTTCCCCAACTTCAGTCAATGGGGTATCAGACCAGCCTTGAGCCCGGCCGATAGTATTAAACATGGTCTTGCCATGACGAACCAAGTATAATCTTGTTTTTGCCATTTCATTTCCTCCGTTGTTCTTTTCATATTATACCATTTTATGAAGAAATTGGCTCCATCTGGCTTTCAAAGCAAAAAGCAGGAGTCTCAAAACTCCTGCTCATTCTTGATTTTCTCGATCCAATATAGCTGCACCAACCTGACGGTAAGACACATCACCCAAGGCCTGGATGCTAAAGCGACCATCTTCATACTCCAGCACTGTGACACTGCCATTGTCGACATTAGGATTTTTCGTGATATTCTCATCAACCAGATAAGCCAAAGTACCAATGGTCATACTGTGGCTGACGACCAGAGCATTGCCACCGCCTGAGG
The DNA here is from genome assembly GCF_001557225.1 of Streptococcus sp. CCH8-C6. Taxonomy (NCBI): domain Bacteria; kingdom Bacillati; phylum Bacillota; class Bacilli; order Lactobacillales; family Streptococcaceae; genus Streptococcus; species Streptococcus sp. CCH8-C6. The sequence continues at coordinate 18,030 of NZ_LSJN01000064.1, read as the reverse complement.
ACTCCACCTCTCTAGCAATGGCTTCAAATCCTTCTAAAATCCGACCGCTTAGCTTGTCCCAAGGCTCAGCCCAACCTGCCGAATCCACTTCTACCAGGCCATTCGCCAAATCCGGCCAACTGAGTTCTTTGTAATTATCCGTCTTAAGAACTCGTGGGATAACGCCATGAAAGAGCTCACCACCATAAGCACCATCAAAACTGCCGAAACACCACTCCCGGATGCGCTTGTCATAGCGATAGGGAATCTGACCAGTCAGGCCCAGCTCCTCTAGGATAATCCCCATGGTCTGAATGGTCCGACCACTATCACTGGAAAAAGCCTTGACAAAAGGAAAACCAGACTCTCGCAATCCGATACCCAGCTCGCGAATACCGCGCTCCCCTTTAGCAGTCAGCGGGGTATCAGACCAACCTTGAGCCCGGCCGATAGTATTGAACATGGTCTTGCCATGACGGATAACATAGAGTCTTGTTTTTGACATACTTCACCTCTTTTATTTTTTCTTTGTTTATTATAGTATAGGCCTTCGTATTCTTTAGATAAAGAAGAGGGAGAACCCGGTTTCCCACTATGATAGACAGCTGCTCACTTTGAAGTCAGCATCTAATCAACTATAGAGACTTAATATGAACTTTTACAGCACTGACACATCCAAGAACAATGTACAGATAATGGAGCCAATAATTAAGACCAAACTGTCCGGATAAAGCGGCTTTATTAATAGCGATAACGGCTTGCAAAATATTGCCTTCCCCTTGGTAAAAAGAATTGGCATAACCAATTTGAACAGCTACAAAGCTCATCGCTAAAGTAAAAAAGAAACTTGCCACAATTCCTAAAACAGAAATACCTTTGACAAACTTTTCATAGCAAGCAATGCTAAATAGCAGTGTAAAACCTGATATGAAGCCCATGGCCAAGGATGCACCTGTCAGAAAGAAGACAAGACATGCGCCAAGCAAGCTCGTCAAGAATGCTCCGAGAACACCCAGAAAATAATGTATTTTCTGCGGACTTTGATGAGGAAGGGAACGCTTTGTCACCTTATCCTGTGAGATGGAAATCATCCGCTCATAGCTAGATGGCGTGAGAAAGAGCCAATCGCCTTTGATCTGATACAGGTCCACATCTCCGGTTTCACCGGTTTTTTCACAGGCGCTAACCAGCCCTTGCTCCTCAAAGTAGCGGGTGCAGTCCTCAATAGCCTCCTCCAAAATATCCGGCAGCAGATCTCGATCCTGATCAGCCAAAATCTGACAAGCCAAGTTATAGCCAGCTCTCTCAAAATCAATCAAGACCTCAGAATCGTTGATCAAAGCTTCCAAGGTATCTCGACCGATATAGCCCTGCTCACATCTGACTGAGAAAAAAATCGCAAATTCGTCGCCATCTGTTATAGTCTCTAGATAAAAAGCATAATCCCCTCTACGGCCATATATAATGCCGCTCTCCTTATCAAAATCCAAACCTAAATCAAGGGCCAGCTCAGCTAGCTCTCTTTTATTCATAACCTAAACAATCTCCTTATAATCCCCTATCTTTCAAGCATCCAGCTAGACTCAATCCCGCAAACTCCTACTCGGAAACTGAATAGCTGTCCTTTATGATGCTTTCTTAAAAGCTGTTTCAAATCTAGCTTTTTAATTTTTAAAGCTGTGAATAGGCGCTGGAATCTGACCGCCCCGCGCGATAAAGGCAGCAGACGAAGCTTGATTGACCTTCATGACCGGAGCTGTTCCCAAGAGCCCGCCAAATTCAATCATATCGCCTTCCTTGCCTTTCGGAATAATCCGCACAGCTGTTGTCTTCTGATTGATAACTCCAATCGCCGCTTCATCCGCAATCATGGCTGCGATGGTTTCAGCCGGTGTCGCTTCTGGAATGGCAATCATATCCAAACCTACCGAGCAGATAGCTGTCATAGCTTCTAGCTTTTCTAGATTGAGCGAGCCATTTTGCACAGCTGCAATCATGCCCTCATCTTCAGAAACAGGAATGAATGCACCAGATAGTCCGCCCACCTGATTGCAGGCCATGACACCGCCTTTTTTGACTTGGTCATTGAGCAGGGCAAGTGCCGCTGTCGTACCATGAGTACCGACTGTTTCCAAGCCCATTTCTTCCAAGACACGGGCCACTGAATCCCCGACCGCCGGTGTTGGAGCCAGACTCAAGTCAACAATCCCGAACTTGACGCCCAGACGCTCGCTGGCCATCTGACCGACCAACTGACCGATACGAGTGATTTTGAAGGCCGTTTTCTTGACCGTTTCAGCGACCACGTCAAAGCTCTCACCACGGACCTTTTCCAAGGCCCGCTTGACAACACCTGGCCCAGAAACACCGACATTGATGACCACATCTGCTTCACCGACACCATGAAAGGCGCCCGCCATGAAGGGATTATCCTCCACCGCATTGGCAAAGATGACCAGCTTGGCCGCCCCCATGTCAGAAAGCTGGGCTGTTTCCTTGATAATCCGCCCCATATCCGCCACTGCCGTCATATTGATGCCAGTCTTGGTTGAGCCGATATTGACAGAGGAGCAAACCTTATCCGTCTCAGCCAAAGCACGTGGAATGGAATTAATTAGAATTTCATCGCCTTTTTGATAGCCCTTTTGAACCAAGGCCGAGAAGCCGCCGATAAAGTCAACACCGATTTCCTTGGCCGCCTTGTCTAAAGCCTTGGCCAGAGGCACATAGTCTCTGCTGTCTGTCGCTGCCCCAATCAGCGAAATCGGAGTCACAGAGACCCGCTTGTTGACGATGGGAATCCCAAGCTCGGCAGCAATTTCGTCCCCAACTACCACCAGATCTTTCGCTTTGGTCGTGATTTTTTGGTAAATCTTCTCTGCCGCCAGATCAATATCTGTGTCGATACAGTCCAAGAGTGAAATGCCCATGGTGATGGTCCGAATATCAAAATTCTGCTCCTCAATCATGGCAATGGTTTCTGTTACTTGTCTAATATCCATCCTTCACTCCTTAGATAGTGTACATGGCATCAAAAATGGCTGCACTTTGAATGTTGATTTTGACGTTGAGCTCTTGGCCAAAAGCTTCAAACTCATTGCGAAGTACCGTAAAATCTTGCTTTTCATCGCTGGACACCAAGGCCATCATGGTAAAATATTCCTCCAAAACGGTTTGGGAAATATCGTCAATATTCAGCCCCAGCTCCGCAATCTTGGTGGAAACTCCGGCTACAATCCCTGTTTTATCTTTTCCGACAACGGTAATAATTGCTTTCATGCTTGGCTCCAATCATTTTTAGTTTGTCTCATTGTAGCATAAATTCAAGGATTTTGTATACTATTTCAGAAAATAAAGACAGAAGGTTCGGATATTGCAAATAGCACTTGGAACTAGGAAGACCCCTATGCTCAGCAATTCATCTGAGAGACTTTTTGGGGCAACTTTGTATGTTTTTTCTATTTTTGTTTGAAAGCGCTTTCGATATTTGTTATACTAAATATAGAATATTTTACACAAAGGAGATTTCCTAATGAACGATTCATACAAGAAGCGTCTCTATACTCAGGTCTTGAGTTTATCAGCCGCTGTATTGATGGCTGTCTTAGCTCAGGGCAAGGCCGCGGCTGACCAGCAGAACAGTACTGAGTCACAGCCAACCGCCAATCAGGTAGAGGCTGTAACTCCAGCGACAGAAGCTGCTCCAAATCAGACAGGAGAAAAAGAACAGACTCCTGCTCCTGCAGCGGGCAATCCAGCTGTCTCTGCAGCAGCTCAAACAAGAGCAGCTGCTTCTGAAGAAGCCAAGACACAGCTGGCCGACAGTACCGTTTATATGTCCGAACCTGCAGAGCTCAAGGAAACCGTCCAAGGACAGGCTTCTCAGGCGGGCAAACTGACCTGGACTCTGGACAATAAACCAATAGCCGACTGGAAAACCTGGAATATGGACAGCGGCACCTTTACCGGCCAACCCTTTGTCACAATTGAGGAAAAGGCTGACGGGAACGATCTTCATCTGAATCTGCAGTTTCAAAAACTTTTCGGAGACGATCTCAGTCTGCGCTCTCCCCATAATATCCGCCGCACCTATCGAAACTTCATTGGCAGCCATGAACTGGTCGGTACGAGCCAGGACCTGAGCCTGACTATTCGCAAAAATATCGTCTTGCGCCCTTATGAAGACTTCCACAGCCATGAGGAGATGCTGGCATCTATTGAAAAGAGCAGACAGGATGCCAAAACAGATCGTTTGGTACAGATTGAGAACATTGGAAAGAGCGCTCAGGGGCGCGATATCAAGCTGGGTATCATCAGTTCTGACCAAAAGAGCATCGACGACTACCTCAGCACAACTAATCCGCAAGCCTTGACCAAACCAGCAGAAATGCTGGCAGCTCTCAAAAATGGCAACTTAGACTATAAACTGCCTGTGCTCATTAACAACACTCACGCTGATGAACAGCCTGCTATTGATATTATCACAGGTCTCTTTAAAACTTTTGCAACTAAAGACCAAATCAGCTTCAAAACAACCGCTGCCGATGGTTCTGAAAAACTTGTCACTCTCAAAATCCAAGATTTACTGAAGAAGTTTATCTTTCTCTTTGACTTTACGGAGAATCCTGACGGCGATGTCCTCAACACTCGGGCTCTGGCCAATGGACTTGACCCTAACCGTGATACTGGCTACCAAGCCAATCCTGAAACCCGTACTGTTGCTGGATTGATTAACAAATGGAACCCAATTGCCCTCTATGATATCCACGGATTTGTCAAGGAATTCCTGATTGAGCCGGCAACCCCGCCTCACGATCCTAACTTTGAATATGACCTTTTAGCTGACCTCATGCTGGACAATGCCCATCATATGGGACGGGCCGGCGTTGCCAACTCTGGCTACGACAAATACATCATTCCAAAACTGGACTGGGGAGACGGATGGGACGATTCCTTCTCCGGCTACACAGCGGTTTATTCTATGTACCATGGCATCCTGGGACATACCATCGAAATTCCGGAGGGCAATCAAGAGTCCTACAAGGCTGGATATTATGCAGTTCTAGGAGGCCTTGACTATCTAGCTCAGAACCCAGATAAACTCATGGAGATGCGTCTCAACTTCTACCTGCGCGGCATCAATAAAGTCGAAGATCCTAAGGCAGAAAATGAACTCGTCGGACCTGATGGTCAGGTCGTAGGCCGGATTAAAAAAGGCCAGGAAAAATTCTTCCCAGACTACTATGTCATCCCGATGGGAGTAGACAAGGACAACGATACCCAAGAAGCCTTTAATATGATTGACTATTTCAAGCGCAACGGTGTCCTGGTCAAAGAACTCAAGGAAGACAGCGGCAACTATAAAAAAGGCGATTTGGTTGTCGATATGGCGCAGGCCAAGCGTGGCTATGCCAATCATGTCCTCTACAAAGGCTCAAATGAATCCAAGTGGGCTGCTATGTATGCGGAATTGGTTGTCAATTTCCCTGATATGAAAGGCTTCAAAGCCCAGCCAGTCTTTGGCGACAAGCTCTTTGAAGGCAAGCTAGGCGAGGTGACAGCCCTCCGTGCTGCACGTACCAGTCAGGTTGATCACAAAGCGCCTTATTACGTCATTGCCAATACGTCTGAGAGCGCGGTCAAGGCCGTCAACCAAGCTCTTGCTGAAGGCAAGAAAGTCTACCTGACAGATGACGGCTACATCGTTGATACACCGACCTTTACCAGCCTCCTAGATCGTTATGCTATTTATGGTGATGCCCTTTATAAGATTCCACAAGGACCGACTCTGAAGCCTCTCAAGGTCTATGCACCGCCGCATCAGTTTTACTGGGCAGGTGTGGACTCACCCGCTCACACAGCTTTGGCTCTGAAAAATATGGGCTTTGAAATCGTTGACAGCCCAGAAGAAGCGGACGTCATCGTCCTTGAAAGCAACGACTATGACAAGTCTCTTATCGGACTTAAGCCAACCATCGTCGTCGGAGGCTCTGCTATGCAGCGCTTGGAAAAACTAGGAATCTTAGATGGATTTGACGCTGAGCGCTTCAAGAACGGCAGTGACTATGAAGGATTGATGAAAGCCGTTATTCAAGACCAAGACCCGCTGACAAGCGGCTACAAAAAGGATGGACTCTTTTACTCCAACTCTGGTAACTGGATTGCTAAGATTCCTGCCAACTTTAGGACTCTTGCCAGCATTGCTGGCAGTGACTTCTACATCGCTGGCTGGTGGCCTGGCAATGAAAAACTGGCCAACAAAGTCGTAGCCATTGCCGGCACTTATAAAGAACAACCTCTCTTTGTCTATGCTGGCAATCCGACCAACCGGCTTCACCCTGTCCACTTCTACCGTTGGATCTCAAATGCTATCTTTGGCAGCCAGTTGGCCGAACTGACAGACCTCCCAAGTCCTGCGACACCTGTTCCAACCTATCAAGCGCCAAGTCAGACTGTCCTTGACTGGAAGCCTGCTACAGTGAATCCACCGGCTCAAACGGTAGTCCTGACCTACAAGAGTCAGACCCTTCCGCAAACTGGCAGCCAAGAAAAAACTGCCAGCTTTGCTCTAGCTGGACTCCTAATCGCAGGAGCAGCTGGACTCTTACTTTTAAAGAAAAAGGAAGACTAATACTTAAAAATACACCTCCCAATTGATGCGGGAGGTGTATTTTTAGTTATAAACTCTCTATTTTTCCACATAGGTATGAAGCGGATAGGTCGGATAGGCCAGCTCACGCGCCAACTCTGAGGTTACATAACCAGCCGGTGCGTCTAACACAGAAGGGATTCGATTGACGATAGTGGCACAGGTCAAGGCTACAGTATCAGGCTTGCTGACTGAAAAGGCTAGATTTGGCTCACCAGTAATTTCCCAATCACACATATCTCCGTCATTTTCACGATAGACCTTGCCAATACACTCTACTTCCAACTCAATTCCCTGATGGGTATGAATGGTTGTCACAGCTGACATACCCGTTACTTGCCCCGCCGGAACTGTACGTCCCAGCGTTTCAGAATAAACATCTTCATCCAAAATGTAAGGAACGCTCCTTTGTGAAATATCCTGAATGGTCCAGTTCATCTTAGAGCAAATAGCTTCAGCAGCATTCCACATATAGGACGGAAGACTCTCAGCACTGGCAATTTCCTTTTCAAATCGCTCTGAATCGTAACCAGCACCATGCGCTTCTGCCAAAGCCAGACCATAATCTTCCACATTATAGCTGACAATCCCTTTCACCTTTTGAATGCGATTAAGGCCAGACATAGCCAAGCAAGGCATATTAATCCAGTAAATATCCTGCATGCCTGATCCCATTACAGTGACACCATATTCTTTAGCCATCTTGTCCAAGCGGTTTGTTTCAGATGGCGATGTCGTCCAAGGGTAGATAGCTTCCTCACAGGTCGTGATGATATTAACTCCATGCTTGATAGCTGTTTCAAAAAAATCATACATTTCCGGCATATAGGAAGCAATGGTGACAATGGCAATGTCAGCGTCGCACTCTTCAAAGACACGTTCAGCATTATCAGAAATCAAGACACCAGTCTTATAGCCTAGCTCTGCAAAATCACCAACATCCTGCCCTACAACAGCAGGATTGTTATCAATAGCTCAGACGATTTCTACACCGTGATCCAATAGATACTTGAAAATCACTTTAGGCATCTTGCCGCAGCCATACTGAACAGCACGAATTTTTGTATTTCTCATGGCAAATCCTCCATTAATTGTTATTATTTTCACAATTATAGTATAATATCTCTAGTAACTAGAGAGTCAATAGAGGGTTTTAAAAAATGAAAAAAATTTTGCGTATCGGAGAATTTTCCCAAATAAATCAGATTTCCATCCAAACTCTACGATTCTATGACCAAATCGGTCTTTTAAAACCCTATAAAGTCGATCCAGAAACCAACTATCGCTACTATCACATCAATCAATCTTCTCTGGTTGACTCCATTCAGTACCTGCGTCAACTGAATTTTTCTCTAGAAGACATCAAAGAAATCCTATCTGATAAGGACCATTTTCAACTGAACCAGCTTATCGAGGAGCGCTATCAGCGCCTTCTAGAGGAAAAAGAGAATTTAGAAAAACAAATCCAAGAAATTGAAATCTTTCGGTCTGGTGCCCGTATCTATGGCGAAAAGCAGAGCGAGCAAGAGCTGGAAATCCTAACTTTTTCTGAACGGCAGCTGCTTACTTTTGAAATTAATCAAAATATTTATCAAATGAAAAGTGAGGAATACGAACTTGCTCTCCGCTGCTTCAAGCAAGAAATCCTGCGTTACAGTCCTTTTTTCACTCATTTCAGCCGTGTTGGCTCCATTATGAAACAAGAAGATTTCCAAAAAGAAAGATGGATTTCCAAACAACTCTGTCTCTTCCATCATACTCCCAATGAACTCCCTCACTTAAATCGAATGTTGCTGCCGGCAGGAAATTATGCTGTTGCTTACTGCTCTTCCTTTGCAGATGAACTTAAAGCTCTGCCGCATTTTCACCAGGCTCTGACCCAAGCTGGATATACTCCTGTGGGCGATTATATCTGCGAGGTGATTCATGAACAGCCACAACTCCAGGAGCAGCACCGCGATATGTTCATCCGGATGCAAGTTCGGATAGAGGATTAAGAAAGGAGGAAAGAGGATGTAGCGAAATTTCTTGCCAAATACTGGAGCATGCTCAGCTAGAAACGAATCATTTCGCAAGCCATAATTATATCAAAAAAGGACGGGAAAACACCCATCCTTTTTATGTGCAAATAACCATTGCTTAGCATCTTAGTCTTCTTGCTTCTTTCTTCCAGCTAGAAGACCCATTCCCAGAAAAGCTAAACCAGCCAGAGGCAGAAACTTATCTTCTTGAGTGCCAGTCTTAGGCAGGGCTGAGTCGGGAGCTGGCTGCAATCTTGGCGACGGAATAACTTTTCCTTCCTCACCTTGTTTCAAAGCTTGAGCCTGGGTCCTTGTCAAAGGCTGTTTAGCACTTTCAGCCACCACCTTGCTGCCAACTTCTACTAGTTCGTCAACTGCTAGAGAGAGCACTTCCTGACCGAGGATGGTTCGCTGACCGTTCAAGACTTCTACAAAGACCCGCTTTTGACCTTTTTGGCCGGCTACAAGTATCCGCCGCTGCCCTTGTTCCAGTTCTGGATTTTCCTGTTCTCGGGTCTGATATGCAATCTCTTCCATTACGACTTCTAAGAAAGGCTTTTCTTCCACTAGGTCCTTTATCCCTTCTTCCGGAGTGACCTGATGACTTGGTTTCTCAGCCAGAGCAGCAAGAGCTGTCTTCAGATCCTGCTCTGCTCTATCTAAATCCGCCTGCTCCGCTTTTTCATCTGCCAAGAGAGACTGAGCTCGAGCCAAGGCTGACTGGTAAGCCTGAACTGTCTCATCTGTGTAGAGGCTCGGATCTAGACTAGATGTACTGTCTACCACTTTCTGCAGAGAAGCCTTATTAACCGCTGGCGCATGAAGATTGTTCACAAAGAAATTGCGCGCTTCCAAATCTCCATCCCAAAGCCCCAGACCGACATAGGCATCATTATAATAAGGCTCAACCGTATCAAATTGGTGGTTCAGGTATTCTACACCGTCTACAGATACACTAACACCATTTTTAGTTTTCACTAGCTTAACATGGTGGAACTGGCCGTCATTAAGATGCTTGCCATTCATGCTACTTTCTGCAATCGTCTCTCCCATAAAGCGGTAAAGTCGAATCTTATCATTATCGCCAAATTGAATAGAATAAGCATTGCGAGGATCAACATTTTCAGACGCATAGAAAATGTTAATCAAGCCTTTTTGATACTTGAGATCCACATCCAAGTTATACTCAGGGAAAGGTATCTTCTGACCTCCTATATAATAATCATTGGCGCTGGTATTCTGATTATAGAGACTTTCACCGTCGACATACCACTTACCAGAGACAGCTTTTAAGTCTGGAACATTGGTCTTAAAGTCATTACGGCTAATATTGATGGTGAAGACCTTGGAAAGGCTTGGATTTTCCTTAGAGGTCGCCGTTACCTTGACCACACCCCTTTGCAGAGCAGTCACTCGTAGCTTATTGCCATCTTCCGTGACAGAGACTAGGTCTGGCTGATCCACACTCCAACTGACCGCTTGAGAGACACTTGCTGGCATGACATATGCTTTCAAATCTAAAGTATCGCCGACATAAATATTATTTGTTACAGGAGAAGCCTGCACTAGTTCCAGTGGTTTGGTCACTGCCTGCTTGTCTTTCCAGATGCCCTTCAGCGGATAAAGAGCAATGTCAGCCTTAGCAGCACCACCTTCTACAAACACACTAGCGGCAAGACTATTTGGTGCAGGGAAAATCTGATTGGCACCCGCTACAGTATACCCTTTTGCAAAGACTTCTAGGCTGGAGCGATCCACATAGAGATGCAGATCTATGCTGCCATCCGCATTGCGCTTGACAGACTGACTATCCACCTGAGCAAATTTATTACTGAGAAGAATGCCGGACTGGCTGCGGTCAATAGAGAGAGTTTCCTTTTCTAAATCATAGGTAACTCTAGTCACTTCTCCATCTCCAACCCGCAGGTTAAAACCGACTTTCTTGGTCGTTTCACTCGGACGGAAAGTAGAGACAATTTCATACTGATCACCTGAAAAATCTTTCAACAGCCCATTCTTCTCACTAACTTCCACGTCTTTATACAACACAGCCTTGTCTTCCTGACGCAAAGACTGATAGGCTGCTATTGGCGTCTGAGTCAGCCGATAGCTGCCGTCTTGCTTGATAAGGCCTAGTTTGAGGTTAAGATTGAAGGTGCCGTTGAACTTCTGACCGACGGTATCGGCTACCAGATTACAGTAGTCCTCCCAGGTATTCATCCAGTTAGACGCGATAATGTCGGGTAGGGTTGGATTAGCCTTGCTGCCAAAGTCCTGAACGTAGTAAGTCATGGCCGCATAAGAATCTTTACCAAAGTTCATGACCTGATCAGCCTGAGCAAACTCAGCATCTGGGACGAAGGTCCACTTGCCCTCCACCTGTCTAAAATCACCGACCTTATAGGAGCGCCCGCCACGAGACAGGACCCACTTAAGGCTGCCATCGTCTGCCAGTAAAGGATAGAAATCTGGACACTCCGTATGGAGATCCGCATAAGTTGACTCCACCTTCCAATTACGCAGATTATCAGACGAATAAATTCTCAGCGGTCCGCCTGCAACGACCATAAACCATTTACCCTCCCAACGGAAGACCTTGGGGTCACGGAAATCCTGAGATTGCAGTGGATCATCCGTCCAGTCAGCTGCAATTTGATCAAGCTTCGTCCAAGTCCGACCCTCATCCTTACTGTAGGCTAACTTGATGCGCTGACCGTTTCCATCGGCAGTAATCAGTGCGACTAAACCGCCCTGGTCATTGTCGAATAAACCAGAGGAATTGGTAGTATCTGCTACGATAGAGCCTGAGAACATAGCCCCATTAGCATCCGGATAAAAGACAATCGGCTGTTCTTCCCAATGAATCAAATCCTTGCTGGTCGCATGGCCCCAGTGCATAGGCCCCCACTTGGTATCGTCATAAAACTGATAGAAGAAATGATAAACTCCCTTGTAATAAACCAGCCCGTTGGGATCATTGGCCCAACCGTCCTTGACCGAATAGTGATACTGACCGCGATAGAGCTCATTGTAGTATACCTCATCTACCTGCCGACGATGGACATTAAGCCGGTAAGTCAGGCTGACCTTCTGCCCATCCGCATCCGTCACAGTGCTGGTTACAGTCAGATAGTTTGCCCCCACTGCCAGCGGAATATTCTTCAAATCACTATAAACCCTACCTGCAGCATCAGTCACGCTTACCTTGGCAGCAGGATTTTTCGCTACGACAATCAAGTCTACAGTCTCAGCATCATGCTTGACATACTGGATAGTGATAGGGGCAGTGAACTGACCTTTCTGCTCCACTCTCCCAACCGAAGAAGTCACCCTTATATCCTCCAACTCGGGATTAGACTGAGGAGTGATTTCTTTATAAAAGGTATTTTGAAAAAGCAGCTCGCTATTCCAGTTAAGTAAGCCAAAATAGCCTTCTGACAGATAAGTATTCTGCCCCTTATCATCTCTCTGAAGCGTGTAATCTCCTGAGCTGGCCACTAGAATATCATTGACATAGTAGGATACCCAAGAGCCGATAGAAACGACCTTGAGTCTATATTTATTATCATCCGTTGGCTCGATATGTTTTTCATTGATAAATTGATAGTCACGTCCGCCTTGCCAACGCCAAAATTTCACATTGTTACTGCCACCATCAATATTAACTGCATAGCTGCTCTTGTCATCCGGATTATTATTACTGCGGAAAATGAGGGCTGCCGCCCCTTCCCTACTGAGGAAGGTTACATCCGTTGAGTAAACAAAATCCTTGCCCTGACTTTGAGAGTAAAGGAAACTATCACCTTTGCCTCTGGCATCACTATAAAGTCCTTGCTCTCGGACTTCCCAAACTCCATTTTTGTCTCCCTTGGCTTCTGCCAAATTAGTATTGAAGCCTGTCTGCTTATCCACAGTCTCTACGGCAAGGAGTTTTTCCGAAGCAACTTCCTTCGCTGCTGGCTGTTCGTCTTCTTCCTGCTTGGTCTCTCTAGCATTTGCTGTGACTTGATCTTCCTTATCAGCCTTTTGGTTGGCTGACTCTATTGCTGCATCCTGATTACCTGCTTCCGTCGCAACAGTCTCCCCAGCTACAAGGTTATCTGTCTTATCGGCATTCCTTATAGGAGCAGCTGTTTGCCCGCTCTCAGGCTCCGAGACAGCTGATGAATCAGTCTGCAAAATCTGAGCTGGAACTGGATTAGCCTTACCCTCATCCGCATAAACCACTCCGCCGCCATCTAACAAGAATGCTCCAAAAGCCAGCAGGGCACACCCAAAAACCCAACGCTTGCCGCTTTTTCTCATAAACCAATTTTTACACACTTTTTCCTGATGATTTTTCATGACACACCTCAATATTCTAAAAATAAAATCAGACTCCTCACAACCAAATCACTGTTACATAACACACTCCTTTCAACTTTCTTTGTTCAAAATGAACACCTCATTTAGCACCTAACTCCCTTATAAAAAAGAAGCAATCTCAATAATCTAAATATAACAAATTTTTGTAAGCGCTTCACCTAACGTTTGTCACAAAAACAAAATGACAGATGTCATATTTTAGAAACGAAGAAAAAACAAAAAGCCTCCAAAACGGAAAGCTCTTGTTCTTTTTAAATTTATTCTGAATAGGATGGTGCCAGCTCGTTCTTTAGATATTCTGCCAAGTGCTGATGAGCAAAAATTCCTGCTTTTTCTTCTGCTGTCGGATTATAGTTGGTATTGGTATTCACATCATAGACATAAATCTGACCCGACTCCGACTCTACCCACTCAATAGCTGCTACATCAATACCAGCCTTAGCTAGAAAGGTTTCATAAGCCTGTCTTTGACTAGCAGGCAGCGGCTCCGTGATTTGAAACTTATCCGATGTTTCCAACTGAGCAGGCTTTTGCCCAATCTGACACCCATCTGCCGGACAAAGCTGAAAGCCATCTGATGAATCAATGGACACTGTATAAAGAAACTTCTGGTTGATGAACTCCGAACGACGAATCCGACCATCCGCAGGCTTGATATAGGCCTGAAGCAGGGTAATCCCATCCACAGAAGGCTCAAAAGCAGGACTCTCTACATAGGCTTCCAACTCTTCCTCACTATTGAAGAGCTGCACTCCCAAACCTTTCCCCGCCCGATTATGCTTGGTAATCAGGGGATAAATATTAAGCTTTCTAGCTGCCTCAAGAATATTCTCCTGTCCCAAAACGGCTACTGTCTCTGGATAAGCAATTCCAGCCTCAGAAAGCTTCAAATATTGTTTAATTTTGCTGATTTCCAGATTAATAGCCCCGCTTCCGTTGATGACCTTGCGACCGTGAGCTTCCAGCCAAGTTAGAACTTGTTCTGTAAATTCCGGTGCATAGCGGTGTCCACGCGTATGAGAAGAGGCTGACATCCGATTGTAGAAAATTCCTGTTGGGGGCGGACTCTGCAGATCTAGGATCCCACTTGACAAATCCCACAGTTCATAGGGCACATCCTTTTCCTCCAGCCACTTGACCAAGTGCTGCGTCCACTCCAAATTTTCATGAATAACGTATACTTTTGCTTGACTCATAAGTCTCCTCTCCATTATGAATACCGAACAGCCAGCTTGCTGCTTTTCGATTCTTCTACTACATTGCCTTCCGTCTTTTCAATAACACTGACGGCCAAGACCTGGCCTAGAACATTGAGGGCAGTGCGACCAGCATTGACAAAGAAATCAACCGCAAAAATCAGGGCAACGCCTTCTACTGGCAGGCCTAGCTGAGGCGCAGCTGCCAGCAAGACAACAATCGCTCCTGAAGGCACCGTTGCAGCTGTTTTACCAATCAAAGTCAAAAGCAAAACAGTAAAGAAAAGTCCTGATACCGAAAAAGCAATCCCATAAGCATGCGCAATAAAAACAGTTGCTACAGAGAAATAAACAGCAGCCCCCTCAAGATTAAAAGTGTAACCCAAAGGCACAACCAAATCTATGACATGCTCATCATAGCCCTGCTTCTTTAAATCCTTCAACAGTGACGGCAAGACAACACTGGAACTGCCAGAGACAAAAGCCAAAGTCAAAAGACTCCAAATCCGTTGCAAGCTTGTTAGATAAGGAATTCTGAAAGCAAAAGCAATCAAAGGAAAAATCACTAAAGCTAGCACCGCATAAGCCAGATAAGTCCCTGCTACAAATTGCCCCAAACCGACCAACTTGTCAACTCCTGTCGTAGCCACATCCTTAGCAATAAAACCAAAAATACCAATCGGAGACAGCTTCACAATCACACCGACAATTTTATAAATAGCCTCAATCCAAATCTGCAGCAGCTCAACAGCTTTCTGAGTCTTTTCTTCCTTGAGACTTCCAAGCCCAAATCCTAAAAATATAGCAAAAACAATAATAGGAAGCAGAGCTCCTTCCGAAAGCGACTTGACAATATTGGAGGGAATGAAGCTAAGCAAGAACTCATCCAGCTGAATACTTTTGGCAAGCCCGTCAATGCTGGCTCCCGCCTGACCGATATTGACTCCCTGACCAAAGCCCAGATAATAAGCTGCAAAGACAAAAATAAAAGTAATCGCCGTCGTGACCGCAAAGAAATAGAGCAGACTCTTTGACAAAAGCTTCCCAAAAGATTTCTTACCAATCACACCAGCCACAGCTACGACCACAACCGGAAAGACCAGTGGAATAATCACCATATTAATCAAACTGATAAAAGCTTGACCCAAAAACTGGTAAAAAGCCGAAAACTGCGGCCAGATAAGAGCAACAAGAACCCCCAAAATTAAAGCAATCAAGAGTTGCAAGCCCAGATAAACCTTTGACCATAAAGAAACTAACTTCATTCCAAACTCCTTTAGTCTATTTTGATAGCTATTTTACTATGATTGCCCCTTTCTGGCTAATATATATTTTCTATGAAAGTAATAGAAGAATTTTATAGGTGAGCTAAATAACGTAAAAAAGCCATCCAAGAAATAACTCCTGAATGTCTATAAACATTTAATCTCCTAAAACTCCAATACTTGCTTAGTTATTTTGCTTTTTAGCTTTTTTCTTATAGAGAGCATCTAATTGCTCCTCATAATCCCAACGAAGTTTTGAGCGTTCTTCACCGATATCATCGATTTGCTCAAGAACATCTTTTCGAAACAACTCTGCATTAGTATCCATTTGAAAAATATCGGAATACGCCTCCACAGGCAGTTCTCCGTTTGCTATTCGGTAAACTTCATCTTTTAATTGCTCTGTCGTATGAAGGACATAAGACAAATTGTCTTCTAAATATTCCTCTTTTTTCTTTAATTCCCTCATCTTTTTATCAAACTGTTCATCCAGTCTATAAATTTCTGCATTCATCTTTATCACCTATAACTAACTTTTGATTGGACTTGTTAATTCTGGTTTTGGCATTTGGGATAGATAGTCTTTAGCTGCATTTGCTGCTTGACCTTCTAGCCCATCCGTGATATTCGTGTTATATGTGTTTTTGGCATAATCTTGCAGTTCTTGTGCTTTGGTATCTAACGTTTGTTGAAGCGCCTCTCTCTTGGCCTTGGCAGCTACTACAGAGACTGTAACGGCCGCTTTTATAGCTAGTCTTTGTTGGCTCTTCAATATTTCTATTATAATATTTTCACTTATTTTTTCTGCCATAATTATCCTTTACTTTTATCGTTTAAACTTGAGTACAATCAAGAGAAGGCTGCAAAAATATCTGCAGCGCCTTGAGCATCTACTTGCTCCAGATTTTGTGCACACTGAATCATACTTTGAGAGAAATTAGTTATCTTAGTTTCAAATTCTTTTAAATGACTGATATTTGACTCGTTAATCCCTGAATCCCACAAGTTTTCAAAGGACAGTTCTGACATTAGTCCCTCTATCTCCGAATCAGACAATAAAAAACCCAAAATCTTAATAGCACTTCTACTATACTCAATAAATCCCTTAAGATTCGATTCGGCATCAGCCAAGGCAGTTTTCACTTCAGATATCTTTTGTTCAATATCTGAACCAGCCAATTCTACAGCAGTATACAACAGCTGGCTCCTCAGCAAAATACGATCTTCGTAACTACCTGCACGCTTGATTCTCTCGTGTAAGTTATTCGGATTATTAAGATCGAGATTCTTTCGATCCCAAGCCAAGGACTCCTTCTTTGCATCCTTGATGATTTTTTCATATTCCTTTTCATAATTTTTATATGTAGCTTTGAGTTTATCTATGTTATTAGCAATATTCCATGCTTCTTCCAAGCTCAACCCCAATTTTTCTTTTATCACAAGTACACTTTTTAAAATCTCTGATAGGTCTCCGCTCTTAATACTATCTTGTAGTTGTCCCGCTAATCTACTAAACTCACCCGGACTCATGGTTACTAATTTTTCAATCGCTTTTTCTGGAACATATTTTTTTATATTTTCAATGCTCTTTTTGTTTAATTCCGCAAGTTTATGACCTGCTTTCCATAATTCAGGATGATAGTCTTCAGAAACCTCCAAGAGATTTCCCTTACTATCTATCTGATAAGCGCCAAAGTCATGGGAGGAGTGTTTATCCATCATACTTGTATATTCGATCGGAACTACCACTCTGACATCACCAAGTTGCTGATCCCAAGGTTTATCACGATTGAGCATACTAACAGGATCAAAGGGATTAACATAATAAATTGTTTTAGCATCTAATTGTGGGATTTTATCGCCATAACCTGCTTTTTCCAGACTTTTAGTAGGATCCGGACCATCAAAAAGAACAATCTGACCAACCTTATTCAACTCTTTCTCATTAAGTCCTGCAACCCCTTGTATCGAAGTCATCGTCCCCAATGAATGAGCTGTTATATCCATCTTGGCATCTGGTGCTGCATATTGATTTAGTTCCGCAATTTTGGCCTTCATGCCTTCAGTAGCATGCTTGGCTTGTGGAACAATCGCGTCTGTCAGTGCAAAAGCTGCATCATTGTAAACCCAGTCTTGGAAGTTGAAATCGCTAGGGTTGTAAGTCTGCAAGTATCCACCCCAGTCCTTTTGTGCCTCATCTATATCAATTCCGAAACCATCACTCCCACGAACAGCAAAATAGGTCTGTTTGGTATTTTGGTTGATCGTATCTGTATCCGTGACATAATAAGCGTGGTATCCAGTTTCTTCATCCTCTAACAACTTTTTATTATCCGGTTGAAGATAAACCTTGCCACCATTTGGCAGATCCGTACCCCCGCCATGAGTTACTTTACCTTCCGAATCTTTTCCATCTGTAGAGAAATTAAATTCAACGGATTTCCCTGAATCAAGTGTTTTTTGAATTTTCGGATCCAATTGTTCATATGGAAACTTATTTGGTCTATCTCTGTAAGCTGATTCTGCTAATGAAGCATATAGATTATCAAAACTTT
>NZ_LSJN01000063.1:0-218 GCF_001557225.1 Streptococcus sp. CCH8-C6 | reverse complement strand
GGAAGAAGCTGTTCATGGGCTCGTCCGGCACCGGCGCGCCGAAGGATGGGTCGGACCCTACGGACAAGAAGTAGGGCTCGAGGTCCGCGCCGGATACGGAAAGGGGAGCCGCGAGGCTCCCCTTTTTCGTTTGGCCGTGGGCGGGGTCAGCGGGTCTGGAGCTGGAGCAGCGAGTCCCACATGTCCTGGGCGAACCGGATCACCGACAGGTTGGCGGA
>NZ_LSJN01000062.1:0-231 GCF_001557225.1 Streptococcus sp. CCH8-C6 | reverse complement strand
CGCCGAGAACTTCCGAGGCCCGTCGGAAGCCGAGATGCTCGCGCACCATCAGCGCCGAGCGGAGGGTGGCGATGTCCTGCGCCGCCAGCGCCTCTGCGCCACGGCGGACGGGAGATCCGCGGAACGACGGGTTCGAGTCTTGGGACGACATCAGGCCGCACGCGCCTTTCGCGACGACACCGTCCAGGCGATGGCCAGGCCCACGGCGATATGGGCCAGAATGTCGAGGAG